>CAMZMA010000264.1 GCA_947311815.1 uncultured Flavobacteriaceae bacterium | reverse complement strand
GCAAAGATTTAGTGGCTTCTTTTTTCTCCTCAAAATTTTCTTGCAACTTATCGGTTTGACGTTGCATCATTTTTTTGTATTGTTGCTGACGTTTTAAGTAATGATCTACTTTCTTTTTATCATTCCATGTCAAGTTTTTCTTTTTTTGAAAATCTTGCTGCATTTTCTCTAAATCTTGCTGCTGTTTTTTTTGTTGTTGGATATTGGTTTGTAAACTATTGATGGTGTTTTTTTGTTCTTTTAACAACTCTTCTTCAATTTCTTCGTTGCTTTTTTGTTGATAATGAAACTTTTTACTCAATGTTTTTTTTGCACCATTTACACCATCATTATCAAAAACTTGAAAAAATAATTCGTAGTGAATTCCGTCTTTTAATTTTAATCCGTCAGGAAATTGATAATAAAAAGATTGCAAATTTTTATGGGTTGTAGGAAGTGTAAAAAATTGTTTTTGTTGCGGATTTTGAACATCGTAATACGCCAATTGTAATTTACGTATACCATAATCATCAGAAATTTGACCAGCAAATTGTGCTGTTCCTCGTGAAACACTATCAATATTAGATTGTACGGTAATTTGCGGATATTCATCCTTTACAACATCAATAGAAAAAGGTAAGGTTTCGTAATCTTTTAATTGATGGTTAGAGGTACTTATTTGATAGTGTAAAGGTTGTTTAATTTGCTTAGAAAAAGTAAATTGATTGTTGTTTTTTCTTGAAAAATCACTTCTTTTTTCTTGTTGAATAAACGCAACACTATCGGTTTGATAAGTTGTGATATTCCATGTGATATAAGTACCTTCGGGCACTGTTACATTTCCTGTATTTTGAATGATTTTATTCCGTCTTTTTATATGCTTTGGATAATGTAAATTCATCAAAACTTGCCCAATAGTAGGTGTTTTTATTACCGAAATTGTATAGTTTTGTGAAGGTATTCCGTTGGCTTCTACATAAAAATTAACAGGTTCTAAAACTTCTGAAAATGTGTAATTAAAATTACCGTTGCCATTGTTTTGAAGATAATATTGCTGCTTATTAAACATTATTTTTGCTTCTTCGGGCACTATTTTTCCAACTGTTTTTAACTGAATAGTGATTGATTTTCCTTGTATCACTTTAAGGTTTTTGGTTTGTAAAGCAAAGTAAAAAGGCGCTGGCGGTTGGTATGTAACTTTGTGATTTACAACTCTTTGTAGGCTTTTAGACAACTCTTTACTCGTGCCTGTAAACAAGGTAAACACCCAAATTAACAACGGAATTACAGCATATTTTACATATTGTTTGTTTTTTGTAAAATCGATGGCTTTTGTAAACGGAATTGGGTGTAATTCGGCAGCTTTTTGTGTGATACTTGCCAATAACAAATCAGATTTTGTATCGCTTTTTTGTAGTTGTAATAAATTTGTTAATTTATCATTTACATCTGAAAAATGTGTACCAATAATGTTGGCAGCTTCTTCAAAAGAAATGCCTTTTTGTAAACCGATTAATTTAAAAATAGGAAAACAGATAAAACGGACAAACAAAAATAGTTCTACCAAAATAAATAGCCAAAACAACAGGGTTCTTGCTGTGGGTTGTAACCATAAAAAATATTCGATAAATAGTGTAAAAAAAAGGTATATCAATCCGAAGGAAAGAAAAAAGATACTCCCTTTTATCAGCTCATTGGTATAGTATTTTTTACTAAACTGCTGTAATTTTTGCGTTATTTGTTGTTGTTCGTTCATTTTGAATCAATAAAAGTAGTATTTTTAACGCAACTAAACCCTCTTTTTAACATCTTGTAAGAAAAGAATCTTTAAAAAATATCGTTTTTATGAAAAATCTACTTGCTATTGTGCTGTTTTTGTCATCTTTTTTTATGTATTCTCAAAGCCCGTGGACACAAAAAAAAGGAAAATTTTATACCCAATTTTCATTTTCTTCTGTCCCTTCTTATGATGTTATTTACGGGAGTCCTGATTATAAAATAAGCGGAAAACTAAGCGATAATACGTTACAATTTTATACAGAATATGGTTTTTCTGATAAAACAACGATAATAGTAAATGTGCCTTATAAAATGATAAATCGTACAAACTTTTCAGTTCCTTTTATTGATTGTTTTGGATCTCCATGTGCTTTTAATAATAATAAAACTAATTTAGGAAACATAGAAATCGGAATAAAACATAATTTTTCATCAAAAAAATGGTTGGTTACGGGGCAGTTTTTAATAGCAACAAACACAAGTTCTTTTGATGCTTTTTCTGGCATAAGAACAGGGTATAATGCGTGGAGTTTTACACCGCTTTTTATCGTTGGAAAAAGCACAAAAAAAACATACCTACAATTATTTACAGGACTCACCTACCGAACCAATAATTACAGTACAAACTTTAAAATTGGTGGAGAATATGGTTGGAAATTTGGAGAACATTTTTGGTTTGCCTCCTTTATTGATGTTGTAAAATCATTTAAAAACGGTACTATTTCGCTTCCTTTTTCTAACAAATCAACTGCATTGTATGTAAACAATCAAGAATTTGGTGGTTTTGGTTTTAAAGGAATTTATGAGTTTTCTAGCTCTTTTGGCGTTACCGCAGGTTTAGGAGGCGCTTTTTTTGCTAATAATGTGGCAAAACAAGCCGCTTTAAATATTGGATTGTTTAAAAAGTTTTAAAAAACTCATTTTTAAATTTGTAATCTTACTACATTATAAAACTATCATAATATTTTGTACATTTACGTTATTATTTATAATAATAAAAACTAACAGAAGTAATTAAAGTACCCTAAAAAGGTGTTTGATAAATGTTCTAAATTACTTCTTATTAACAAATTGCAATAGTAAGGTTAATAAAAATATAATTAAATGAAAATCCGGTTAACAAATCAAAAGATATTTATTTTTTTAGTTTTTTACATATCTGTTGTTTTTTCTCAAAGAGAAACTGACAATTGGGTTTTTGGTGAAAAATCTGGACTCAACTTTCAATCTTTAATCCCAACAAGTTTAAACAACTTAAACATACAGTCTCATTTTGGTTGCTCTTCTATTTCAGATGTAAATGGTAATTTACTATTTTACACAAACGGCTTATTAGTATGGACTAAAAATAATACAACAATGGAAAACGGTTTTTTGGTCGGAGATATTTATTATGATCAATCTACAATTATCATTCCTAAACCAGGTTCAGAAAAAATTTACTATATTTTTACTAATAAACCTGGCTCTACAGATCCTTTCGGAAACCTTATATCAAGTGGTCTTTATTATAGTGTAGTAGATATGAGTTATAATGGTGGTCTTGGAAAAGTTATTAGAAAAAATTTTTTTCTTATTGGAAACACAACAGAAAAAATCACAGCAGTACACCATAAAAACGGGAAATCTATTTGGTTAATTACGTCTGCAAAAGAAAATAACAACACAGAATTTTATAATTTATTTTTTTCTATTGAAATAAATGAGAATGGCATAAGCCCTGTTTTTATAAACTCAAACACTATTCATGACATTAGAGATAAAAAAGGGTATTTAAAAGCCTCTCCTGACGGGAAAAAAATAGCATCTGCAGATTATAATTCTGGGCTTCAAATTTATGATTTTAATAACGAAACAGGAAAATTATCGAACCCTCAATGGTTATTTTATGTTATCAGACCAATGGTTGCTCCTAGTCAATATGGTATAGCTTTTTCTCAAGATTCAAAATTTCTTTACTCAAATGGCAATTTTGGATCAACTAATTATTTACAACAATTTGATTTACAAGACATGCCATACGGAAGAGTTATAATTTCTGAAAGCGAAAGACTTATGGGAGCTTTACAGTTAGCAAAAAACGGTAAAATATATTGCACATATCCTCTTTCTGACAATGAAGGAAAAACTCAATTAAGTGTTATCAAATCACCTAACAAACTCGGTCTCGACTGCAGTTATATTGTAGATCATTTAACCCTAAATTATGGAAGTACTTTTTATGGGCTTCCAAATTTTATTCAATCATATTTTAGAACACGTATTTTAACAAAACAAGCTTGTTTAAATAATCCTACTTTATTTGAAGTTGACACTTATGCTAATATAACAGCAGCGAGTTGGGATTTTGGAGACAACACCTCTTCTACAGATATTTCTCCGTTAAAAGTATTTTCAAGCACAGGAGAATTTCTTGTAAAAGTTACAATAACAATAAATAATAGACAAATAACCGTAAGTAAAAAAATTATTGTTTATCCTGTTCCAACACTTAATAATAACACAAAACTATTACAATGCGATGCAGATAATAATGGTATAAATTATTTCGACTTATTTGATATAAGAAATAAAATTACGAATACTGGTTTTAATGAAACGCTTATTTTTTATGAATCTAGAAATGATGCTGAAAATGATATTAATAGGATTTCTTCCCCAAGTCAATATCAAAATACTAGTAATTTTCAAGAATTATTTGTTAGAGTAATTAATAAAAATAATTGTTTTTCAATTACTAATTTCTTTTTAGAATCTATCTCTGTTCAGTTTGGCAATATTTCTGAAATGTTTGTTTGTGAAAACTCTGATGGCGCAAATGAGGACTTTAAAGGCTTGTTTGATTTAAATCAAAAAAGAATAGAAATAAGAAATGAATATCATATCCCAAATAGCACGACATTAAAATTTTACCCAACACTTATAGATGCACAAACAACTAATAATGAAATTAATGATACCTTTATTTCTTTAAGCACTTATATTTGGGTAAGAGCTGAAACTATATTGGGTTGCGGGGGGATTGAAAAAATAAAACTAACAGTGAACAACCCTATTGTATTAAGTTTAAGTGACGAATATACCCTTTGTATTAAACCAAACTTACACTCCCCAATGATTCTTGATGGAGATCCTTCTAATAGTATCTTTGAATGGAAAAATCAAAACGGCTTATTAATAAGCACCAATAGATTTTTTACTTTAACCCATACAGGCCTCTTTACATTAACAGTATATAAATCTGAAAACGGTCTTGTTTGTTCTAGAACAAAAATCTTTTTGGTAAAACATCCACCACCACCTGTTTTTAATTCAATTGAAATAAACACAGAGACACCTAACAATAATGTAAAAGTTAGCGTTTTAGGGAGTAGCTCATATGCCTTTTCTCTTGACGGAATCTATTTTGAAGGAGATGGTCTTTACCATAATTTTCAAAATGTTGACCCAGGAATCAAAACCTTGTATGTTAAAGATAAAAACAATTGCGAGCCTCCTATTAATAAAGAAATTTCAATTATCGGATTTCCTAAATTTTTAACTCCAAATGAAGATGGTAAGAATGATAGATGGAGGGTTTATGGCGCAACACCCGAATACTTTAAGTTTATAGAAATTAATATTTTTAACAGATTTGGAAGGCAACTCTATTCTATACATTTTAATAATTATCAATTCGGATGGGATGGAAGATTAAATGGAAAAAAACTTCCTCCTGATGATTATTGGTTCAATGCTACTTTAATTGATTATAATGATAAAATCATAAAAAAAATGGGGAGTTTTAGTTTAATAAAATAAATTTCCTTATATATGTCCTTAAAGCCTCTGCCTCCTTTTTGTATCTTTGCCGTTCAATTTTTATAAAAAACGATGAACAACGTAAGAGTACGATTTGCTCCAAGCCCAACAGGACCTTTGCATATTGGCGGAGTTAGAACTGCATTATTTAACTATTTATTTGCTAAAAAACACCACGGAACTTTTATCCTAAGAATAGAAGATACCGATCAAACCCGCTATGTTACCAATGCCGAACAATATATTAACGATTCGTTACAATGGTTAGGTATTGCTGCGGATGAAACGGTCAATAAAAACGAAAAATTTGGCCCTTATCGTCAATCAGAACGAAAAGAAATTTACAAAAAACACATTCAAATTTTACTAGATTCGGGCAATGCATATTACGCGTTTGATACTGCCGAAGCACTAGATAAAGAACGAAAAGGACACGAAGAACAAGGAAAAACATTTATTTACAATTGGCACAATAGAGAAAAAGGACGTTTGGTAAATTCGTTAGTTTTAACTGCTGATGAAGTGCAAAAACGTATTGATAATGGCGATAAATATGTCATCCGTTTTAAATCTCCTCAAGACGAAACTTTAGAAATGCACGATATTATTAGAGGAAAAATTACGATTGACAATAATGTGTTGGATGATAAAATTCTGTTTAAATCAGACGGAATGCCAACCTATCATTTGGCAAATATTGTTGATGATCATTTGATGGAAATAAGTCATGTAATTCGTGGCGAAGAATGGTTACCTTCTATGGCATTGCATGTTTTGTTATACAAAGCCTTCGGATGGAAAGCACCAGAATTTGCACATTTACCATTGATTTTAAAACCTACAGGAAAAGGAAAATTAAGCAAGCGAGATGGTGATAAATTAGGATTTCCTGTGTTTCCGCTAGCTTATACCAACGAAAAAACGAATGAAACATCGAGAGGTTATAAAGAGGATGGATATTTTCCTGAAACGGTTGTAAATTTCTTAGCTTTTTTAGGATGGAATCCTGGAACGGAACAAGAAATTTTTTCGTTAAAAGAATTGGTTGAAGCTTTCGATTTACAAAGAGTACATAAAGCGGGCGCTCGTTTTGATCCTGATAAAACCAAGTGGTACAATCAGCAATATTTACAACAAAAACCAGATGAAGAATTGGCGGAGTTGTTTATACCTCTTATTGCGAACGAAATGAAACAAATTGTTTTTAATGACGAAGATTTAAACGCTCCTTTCAACTACGCTCAAGGAACAAATAAAGAGTATGTTACCAAAGTGGTTTCGCTTATAAAAGAACGTGCCTCTTTTGTGTCTGATTTTTGGGAATTAAGTAGTTTCTTTTTTATAGCTCCCTCTCAATACGATGCAAAAGCATCAAAAAAACAATGGAAAGAAGGAACACCTGCTTTGATGAACGAACTTATTACAGTGCTTGAAACTGCCGAAGATTTTTTATCAGAAAACATCGAATCTGTAGTAAAAGAATGGATTACATCCAAAGAAATAGGTTTTGGTAAAGTAATGCAACCGCTTCGATTGAGTTTGGTTGGCGCGTTAAAAGGCCCTCATTTGTTTGATATTATGAGTATGATTGGTCAACAAGAAACCATCCAAAGAATTAAAAATGCGATCGCTGTTTTATAACTAAAAAACTTCCATTTTATTTATAACCCATCAAAAAAGAACCTTTTTTTTGATGGGTTCTTTTTTTTAAAGTGTAACATTTTTAAATTTTTGCGTCTTGTATGTTGTAAATACATTATTTTGTATCTTTACAAGAAATCAATTACTCACTTAAAAACAAAAAAAATGGGACTTATATTTTTATTACCGATTATCATTCTAATTTTAACAGGATTCTTTGTAGTAAAACAACAAACGATTGCTATTGTAGAACGGTTAGGAAAGTTTAAAAAAGATTATGGCGCTGGTTTTCAGTTTAAAATTCCGATTATAGACAAAGTTGTAGGACGTGTAAGTTTGCGTATCCAACAACTAGATGTTATTGTAGAAACCAAAACGAAAGATGATGTTTTTGTGCATTTAAAAATTTCGGTGCAGTTTCAAATCCAAAGAGATCATGTATATAATGCGTTTTACAAGTTACAAAATCCGCACGAACAAATTACCGCATTTATTTTTGATGTAGTACGTGCAGAAGTACCAAAAATGATTTTAGATGATGTTTTTGTAAAGAAAGAAGAAATTGCTTTGGCAATTCAACGAGAATTAAAAGAAGCGATGTTAAACTACGGGTATGACATTGTAAAAGCATTGGTTACTGATATTGACCCTGATGAAAATGTAAAAATTGCCATGAACCGTATTAATGCTGCCGAAAGAGAAAAAGTAGCCGCACAACACGAAGGAGATGCACAACGTATTTTAATTGTAGAACGTGCCAAGGCAGAGGCAGAAAGTAAACGATTACAAGGAAAAGGGATTGCAGATCAACGTAGAGAAATTGCACGAGGTTTAGAAGAAAGTATGGAGGTGTTAAACAGGGCGGGTATCAACAGTCAAGAAGCATCTGCATTAATTGTAATTACACAACATTACGATACTTTACAAAGTATAGGTTCTGACACCAATTCTAATTTAATTTTACTACCCAATAACCCAAATGCGGCAAGTTCTATGTTAAATGATATGGTTACTAGTTTAGTGGCGGCCAATAAAATTAACGAGTCTTCTCATAAGAAAAAAGAAGCCAAAAAGTAATGACATGAAACGGCTTCCAGAAATAGGGTTAAAAACATATTATAACAAAAAAGGGCTACAATTATTGCTTTTATTTGCTTATAATGATGTGTTTATTGATTTAGTAAAAAACGAATTACAAGCAAAATGGAGTCAGAGTTTAAGAACTTGGTATGTACCTTTTTCTGAAGAAAATTTACAAAAAGTTAGCGTTGTTTTTGATAAAAAAGCAACTCTAATTGAAATCAATTTACACACGCCTAAACATTTTAGAAGAGTAAAAACAAGACTTTCTGAAAAAAGAATGCTGTTTTTAAAAAAATATACCCTGTATTTACGAGGGAAACGATATAGTAAAAGTACCATAGAAACATACACTAGTTTTATTGCTAATTTTTTGCGATATGTACATAATATTCCGCTTCAAAATATTACAAATAAAGAAGTAGAACGTTTTATAGAAACCGATTTTATCAACAAAAACTATTCAATAAGTACACAAAGGCAGTTTATAAGTGCTATTAAATTACTTGTAAAATTTTATCCGCATATGCAAATTGATGAAATTAATTTAGAGCGTCCGAAGAAAGAAAAAAAACTACCCAACGTGCTCTCTAAAGAAGAGGTAATGAGTATTATTAGGTGTACTAAAAATTTAAAACATAAAGTTGTTGTTGCTTTAATTTATTCCTCTGGATTACGAATTAGCGAGTTGATCAATTTAGAGGTGTCTCATATAGATTTTAAAAGAAGTCAACTAATTATTAAAAGCGGAAAAGGCAGAAAAGACAGGTATGTAATTTTAGCAAAAAGTATGTATCCTTTATTACAATTGTATTTAGAGAGTTATCAACCTCAAAAATATTTTGTTGAAGGAGCAAACGGTCAATATTCATCGAGCAGTGTACGTAAATTTTTGGCAAAATCTTGTATTGCAGCAAAAGTTTACAAAAATGTAACACCACACACATTGCGTCACAGTTACGCGACTCATTTACTTGAAAACGGAACAGGAATACGATACATACAAGAGTTGTTAGGGCACGCAAAACCAGAAACCACTATGATTTATACACATGTTGCAAAAAAGGATTTATTAGCAATAGAAAGTCCGTTAGACAGTATATTAAAAACTTTACAATCTACCAAGACAACGAACAAAACCTCTCTTTATCCAGATAATTTGAATAGTTTTTAGTATATTTGGAATTGATATAACAAGTTAGGCACAAGCAAAGACTAACAATCTGAATTCAAAAACTTAACAATTATGGAAAAAGAAGAAATTCAATTTTGGTTAAATATTATATTAACTGTTTTTAGTATTGCAACTTTTGGATTTATTATTAAATTGGTTTCTTTATTTCGTAATATTTCAAATGATAAATTATCTATTTTACGGGAAAGATTACTACTTAAAGATGATACAGTTGGTATAGTGGAAAGAGAAAAGGAGAGAATAATTTCAGAAAGAGATAATCTTAAAATTCAACTAAGTAATATCCTTAACAAAAAAGGATTATCAGTTGTAGAGTTTTCTAAAAAAGAGAATAGTGTTATTGACAATAAAACAGAAGGAAAAATTCAAGAAATTTTAACTCGCTTAGAAAATATTCAAATAGGTTTCAATAGTAATGTTAATACTAATGCAGATGTTGATTTAACAATGGCTGAAGGGTTTTATTCAAATCAAGAATGGGAAAAGGCTTCAAAATATTTCGATAAAGCATTAATGAAATATCACGATAATTGGGAAATATATTTTTCAAAAGGAATTTCACTTGCTAATCTAAGAGGAAATATAATGGTGAATTTGAATGCTTTAAAAGCATATTGCAATGCAATTATCTATTTTCCTTCAAATTCGGACAAACATATAAAAGGACGAATATATATTTACAGAGGTGCTATGTATAAAAGACTTTTAAGATTAAATGAAGCAGAAAACGATATTAAGTATGGTCTTGTTTTGACAAACAGAGAATACGAAGTACTTGATGCTAATTATAATTTAGCGTGTATCTATGCTTTAAAAAAGGAGAAAGAAAAAATGTTAAACTCGATTAAAAAATTAAATAACAAACAAAGGTTTTTAAATGGTATTAAATATCAACTTGATAATTATTTTAAATATTATAAAAATGATAAAGATTTATTAGAATTAATAAAGTAGCCTGTGCCTAACAAAAAATATAGTGCATTTGGCAGGCAGTGCTAAAAATCAAGATAAT
>CAMZMA010000263.1 GCA_947311815.1 uncultured Flavobacteriaceae bacterium | reverse complement strand
TTTAAAAACTAAAAACCTTTTTAATGATGAGCACAAATTACAAACTGTTTTGGGTGTTTCTCATGATGAAGTACATGGTTTAGATATCGAGGTTTCTTTAACGATTGATGATATTACAGTAACCGAATTGGCAGAATTAGATCAAGAATTGTTCGATAAATTATTTCCAAACGGAGAAGTGAAAACGGCAACCGAATTAAGAAATAAAATCAAAGAAGATGCCGAAAAACAATTTCAACAACAAGCAGATCAACAATTGTTAAATGCTGTAACTGAATATTTGGTAGAAAATACAAAATTTGATTTGCCAGCAACCTTTTTACAAAAATGGTTGGCAACTGCAGGTGAAAAAGAAATTTCTTCTGAAGAAGCTATTGAAGAATACAATAAATCTGAAAAAGGATTGCGTTATCAATTAATCGAAGGAAAGATTATGAAAGATAACGATATTAAATTAGACTATGCAGAATTGGTAGATTACGCAAAAGGATTTATCAGATCTCAAATGGCACAATTTGGCAATATGAATCCTGAAGAAAAAGAATTAGACGATATTGCAGGTAGAATTTTAGGAAACCAAGAAGAAGCAAAACGTTTGCAAGAGCAATTAATGTCTCATAAATTAATTACTTTTTATAAAGAAAACATGAACTTTAAAGAAAAAGAAGTTTCTTACGAAGATTTTATAAAAGAAGTGTATAAATAGTAATTATTTACATAAAAAGTAAAAAAAATCCTGAGTGTTTACTCAGGATTTTTTTGTATGATTAATTCTTTAAATATAGTGCTTTCATATCCGATATTGGTCTTTTATGCTGAATTATTTGAATTAAAGCTATTCTGGAAATAATTATACTAGAAAAGTAGGAGAAAATTTGTTATATAATCTTTCCTTAAAAAAATTCTTGAAATAGTATAAAAAGTGTAAATTAGCAACTGCTATATTTAGAATGTATGATTCGAAATTTTTTTTTAAAAACATTAAATAAATACGCCTCAAAATGGCTCGTATTATGTATTGATGTTTTATTAGTTGCCTTTTCATTTATTGCCGCTTACATTATCCGATTTAACGCATCTTTTAATTTTGATTATACAGATTTATGGAGTCAACTCCCCGTAATCGTAATTATTTCAATACTAAGTTTTTTATTAATAGGCTCTTATAAAGGGATTATTCGTCATACAGGTACAAGAGATGCTTTTAATGTTTTTGTAGGAGTAACAATTGTTGCTTTTACTACAATTGCTGTAGTTATTATCAATAGGTTATTTAAAATAAATGAAGCTTTTACCATTCCTATTTCTATCATTTTAATTCATTATCTATTAAATTCATTAATTTTAATAGTAAGTCGATATATTTTTAAAACCTTTTACGAAATTGTTTCTACAGAATTAAAATTAATAACAAACGTGCTGATTTATGGAGCTGGAGATTCAGGTATTATCACTTATGGAGCGTTAAACAGAGGAGGTGAAGATAATTATGAAGTACTTGGTTTTATAGATGATGATAAAAATAAAATCAACAAAAAAATTGATAGAGTAAAAGTATACAGTTTAGAAAAAATTACGAAAAATTTTATTGAAGAAAATGATATTGATGATGTGATTATCTCTATTCAAGGATTAAAACCTGAACGACTTTTAGAAATTACAGATTCTTTATTGCCTCTTGATGTAGATGTAAAAATAGTACCACCATTAAAAAAATGGATTGGTGGCGATTTACAAGCTAGCCAAATTCAGCAAGTAAAAATAGAGGATTTGTTAGATAGAGCACCTATTGATATAGACAATCCTATTGTGCAAAGAGATGTGAATAACAAAGTAATTGTGGTGACAGGAGCTGCGGGTTCTATTGGGAGTGAAATTTCAAGGCAACTGAGTTTATATAATTACAAACATTTAATTTTAATAGATCAAGCCGAATCTCCTTTATACGATTTACAACAAGAACTAAGACAAAACGGAATAAAAAATTTCACAGCATTAGTTGCAGATGTTCGTGATGCGAGTAGAATGAAAGCTATTTTTAAAGAGTTTTATCCGCAAAAAGTATTTCATGCTGCGGCATACAAACACGTTCCTTTGATGGAAGAAAGTCCGTACGAAGCTGTAAAAATTAACATACAAGGTACCAAGACAATAGCAGATTTGTCTGTTGAGTTTGGTGTAGAGCGCTTTGTTATGATTTCTACCGATAAAGCTGTAAATCCAACAAATGTAATGGGCGCAACCAAAAGAGTTGCAGAAATGTACATTAGTTGTTTAAGTAGAAAGAGCAATAAAACTAAATTTACCATTACTAGATTTGGTAATGTTTTGGGGTCAAATGGGTCTGTAATACCGTTATTTAAAAAACAGATAGAACAGGGCGGGCCATTAACAGTAACTCATAAAGATATTACTCGTTATTTTATGACAATTCCTGAAGCTTGTCAACTAGTTTTAGAAGCTGGTAGTATGGGGAAAGGTGGCGAAATTTATATTTTTGACATGGGAAAATCAGTAAAAATAATTGATGTTGCAAAAAAAATGATACATTTATCAGGATTAAATTACCCTAGTGATATTGATATTGTGTTTACAGGATTAAGACCAGGAGAAAAATTATATGAAGAGTTGTTAGCAACAGGAGAAAATACGATTCCGACTTATCATAAAAAAATTATGATTGCAAAAACACAACAAATCGATACTTGTATTGTTCGTGAAGATATTGAGCAGTTGTGTTTACTTAATTTAGAATTGGATAATAAAGAAACAGTGAAAAGAATAAAGTTAATTGTGCCAGAATATAAATCGAATAATTCTGAGTATGAAAAGTTAGATAAAGTAAAAATATAATACTATTTTTGCCTCAAATTTTTATAAATGAAAAAGATAAATACCGTCTTATTGCTTTTAGTATTCATAAGTATTTCTGCTTGTGTTTCTAAAAAGGACATTGTCTATTTTAATATAGATGATATAGATCAGTCTAAGGTAACCAATACCTATAAAACAATTTACAAACCAGATGATTTACTGCAAATCACGGTTTCTACTGAAGACATAAAATCTTCTCAGTTGTTTAATTTACCCGTAGTTACTTTTTCGTCTACCACTAATTCTGTGATAGGAACACCAAAGCAGCAAGACTATTTAGTAGATAAAGATGGATTTATTACTTTTCCTGTTATAGGGAAATTAAAAATAGGAGGTTTATCAAGAGAAGAAGCTATTAAACTTTTAAGAGATAAAATTATTCCTAAACATTTAAAAAAAGCCATTATTAATATTAGAATTTCTAATTTTAAAATC
>CAMZMA010000262.1 GCA_947311815.1 uncultured Flavobacteriaceae bacterium | reverse complement strand
TAACTTCCCAAAATGGTTAAATATTGCTGTTGGCTATGGGGCAAATGGCATGTTGTACGGAGAGGATTTACCTACTAATTTAATCGCTCAAAATCCGTTTCGGCAGTTTTATTTGAGTTTTGATGTTGATTTATCAAAAATTAAAACAAGATCAAAAGTACTACAAACCATCTTTTCTGTTATTAATTTTATAAAAATACCTTCTCCAACATTAGAATTTAGTAATAAAAACGGATTTACATTTCATTATTTATATTTTTAAAAACAACTTGTCTTTGCACCGCAAAACAGAAAAATATTATTTATTAAAAAAGTTAGTCTATTTTTCATCGCTATTATTCTTTTTACAAATGTAAAAAAGATAGATGAAATTCTTTCAAAAAAAGAAAATGAATGCTTACTCTTTCTTCTTTTTATCTTTTTTAGAAACTTTATTCCATATTTTAATTTCGTCATCTAAAGTTACGCCTTCTAAAATTTCGATATTTTCTCCATCAGAAGTTCCTAGTTTAAGGTCTCTTTTTTCAAATTTACCATCTGCTGTTTTAACTTCTACATACGGTTTTTCTGACTTCTTATGAAATCTTAGTAAAGCTTCTTTGATGGCTAAAACACTGTCTTTTTTCACCAAAACAATATCTGCATTGGCACTATAACCTGCTCTTACAAAATGATCATCATCTAACGTTACATCTGCCTTAATTTTAAATTGTACTGCGCCTCCTTCTTCTGTTCCTTTTGGCGCAATGAAATTTAATATTGCAGCAAATTTCTTGTTTTCTATAGCGCCTATTGATATTTCGATTTTAGAACCTTTTACCAATTTACCTACTTCAGATTCATCTACTTTTCCTTCGAAAATCATTTTGGTCATGTCGGCAATTCTTGCGATGGTTGTACCTGCATTAAAATCATTAGTTTTAGAAACCTGATATCCTTTTTTAATAGGGATTTCTACAATCATACCCGAAGTGGTTGCTCTAATATTGGTGTTTGCCGCACTACCTAAGCCAGAGGTTGATCCTTTTTTAATGATATCAAAATCTGATTGCGCATTAGATAAAGCTAATTTAGCATTGTTATAATTTAACTCAGAAGTTTCAAAATCTTGACGAGAAATTACGCCTTTTTCAAACAATTTTTTATTTCTTTTATATACTACATTTGCATTGTTAAAAGATAATCGAGCGTTTTTCACACGTCCGTTTGCACTATTTAACGATTGAATATTAGGCACCACTCTTACGGTTGCAATTAAATCGCCTGCTTTTACAATAGCTCCTTCTTCTACCAGAATTTTATCTACAATTCCAGAAATTTGAGGTTTAATTTCTACCTCTTCTAACGGAATTACTTTACCCGTAGCCACCGTTTTTTTAATAATGGTGGTTTTAAATGGTTTTTCGGTTTCGTATTCTACAATACTTTTCTTATTCTTTTTTCCAAACCAAATGAGTGCAATTATAAAAAATATTGCGATAACTCCTAAAATGATTTTTGCTCTCTTACTCATAATTATCTGTTGATTAATTTATTCTTCTCTTAATGCTTCAATTGGTTTTATGACAGTTGCCATATGCGCTGGTATTAAACCAATTAAAGTTCCTAAAACTACTAATGTTACAAATGCTATTAATATAATGGGGATGTTTACAGTTGGGTTTATTAAGGTAGCATCAGGACCTTGTCCTAAAGTTACATCCATTAAAAACAACACCAAAGCTCCGAAAATAATACCTAACATACCTGCTACTGTTGTTAAAAACACCGATTCTAGTACAATTTGTTGTTTAATTTCTTTGGGTGTTGCTCCTAAAGCTCTTCTAATTCCTATTTCTTTGGTACGTTCTTTTACGGTAATTAATAAAATATTACCGATGGCAAAAACGCCTGCAATTAAAGTAGCAATACCTACAAACCATGTTAAAAATTGCATTCCTGTTAAAAACCCTGTAATCTTTCCTATTTCTTTTCCGAGATTTACAGAACCAAAAGCCCTTTTATCATCTGGATGTACTTTATGCAAGGTTTTTAAGGATAGTAAAATATCTTGTTCCATTTGTTCAATATCTACACCTTCATTGGCAGTAATCATCATCCAATCTATTTTATTACCTCTGTTATACACTATTTGAAATGTCGTAAACGGAATATAAACGGCATCTCCATCAAAATTAATATTATTAGAAGGTTTATATACACCTACTACTTTATAATTGATATTATTTATTTTGATATATTGCCCAATTGGATCAACGTTTTTATCGAATAATTGAATGTAAATATCTTCTGCAATCACACATACTTTAGACTTTCTTAAAATATCATTGGTATTTAAAAAACGACCGAATATTAAATTTTTCTTTTGAATTTTATCTAATACAGGATAATCTCCACTGACATTAAAATTACCTGATTTAAAATCTTTAACAACTAAATTACTTGTCTGATTTCTAGGTGCTAACAATTTTATTTCATTGCTATATTGTTTTTTCAACACCTCAATATCATTAAACGTTAATCGAAATCTTCGTCCTTTTTGATAGCCTTTAAACGGAGTATCGGTAGATTGTGTCCAAACAAAAACACTGTTGGTAGCAAAGGTTCCGAATATTTTTTTGAAATTATTTTCCATTCCTCTTGCAGCTCCTAAAAGCACTACCAATAAAAAAATACCCCACAATACACCAATAATGGTAATAACGGTTCTTCCTTTGTTTTTACGGATGCTTCCGTAAATTTCTTGCCAAGTATCTGAATCAAATAAAAACTTCATAATTAATCTGCTCTTAATGCTACAATGGGTTTAATTTTTGCTGCTTTTTTGGCAGGAATATAGCCCGCAATTAATCCTGATAAAATCAACACAATAGTTGCTCCTATTACAATTCCTGGACTTACACTTGGGTCTTTTATAAAATAATTTTCTTCTAAACTGTCACCTATTAAACTTAGTAAATACGTACCAAGAGAAAGCCCTAAATACCCCGCAATGGTGGTAATTAAAACGGATTCTTGCACTACCATACCAACAATAGATGAGGGTTGCGCACCTAATGCTTTTCTAATTCCGAATTCTTTTGTACGCTCTTTGATCACAAAAATCATGATATTACTAATACCAATAATTCCTGCAATTAATGTTCCTGAACCCACAAAAATTACAATAAAATACAAGGCAAACATAAAAGTACCAATTCCTTTATTGGCTTCTGCCATATTACGTACAGATAACGCGCTTCTATCATCTGGATGAATGTCTAATTTTTTACGTAAATCTCTTTCCATTTTATGACCAAAAGCAATGGCTGCATCTAAACTTAAATTAGGATTGTACCCAACTAAAATCTGACTGATATAATCATTATTGCCATAAATCATTTGCGCAGTAGTTACAGGCATATACGCTAAACGTTCTTCGTTATCGCCGCCATCATCAGAAAAAATACCAATAATTTTATAAGAGATTCCGCTTACATTTACTTGTTTTCCTAATGCTGGTTTGTTGCCAAAAATATCTTCTTTAATCAAACGCCCAATAACAATTACTTTTGCTTTACTTTTTAGGTCTAATTCGTTAATAAATCTACCTTCATCTATTATTGTTTTTTCTAAAAATTGATGATCTGGATGAACTGCTCGTAAATTATAATTGTCTTGTTTATTTTTGTAAGAAATATTTACGTTTTTATAAATTCTTGCGGTTAAATATTGAATTTTGTCTTCATATTTTTCTTCAACAAAATCGATATCTTTATTTTTTAATTGAATTCTTCTTCCTGTTTGTAAGCCTTTGTATGGTTTGGTTGTTTTCCATACTCGAATACGCATCGAATTCATAGCATCATCTACAAATACACCTTTAAATGTGTTGCTTAATCCGCTAACAATTCCGAAAAGCAACGTAAACAATAAAATAGCAAAAGCTACGGTAAAACCAGACATTACAGAACGTAATTTGTTTTTACTGATGCTTTGAAATATTTCTCTCCAACGATCTAAATCGAACATGTTTTATTTGTTTTTCTATTATTTAAAGACTACTAAGTCATACTTCTATAGTGATGACGCTATCTTTAATTTCTTACTATTCTCGATACTAATTTTTCTCTTTTCAATCAAAAAACTCAATCGAACCGACAACCGATAACCGACAACTGACAACCGACAACTAACAACTGACAACTAATTCCCTGTTAACGTATCGCTTATAATAACTCCATCTTTTAATCGGACAATTCTTTTGGTTTGTGCTGCAACTTCTTCTTCGTGGGTAATTACAAAAACCGTCATTCCTTCATCATTAATTTCTTTTAGCAGCTCCATCACCGAATCTGTTGTGGTAGAATCTAACGCACCTGTCGGTTCATCTGCCAACACCACTTTTGGTTTAGTAACCAAAGCTCTTGCAATGGCAACACGCTGTTTTTGACCTCCAGAAAGTTCGTTTGGTAAATGGTTTGCCCAATCTTTTAGCCCCACTTTGTCTAAATAATCCATAGCAACTTGTAGGCGTTCTTTACGTTTCATTCCTTTATAATACAAGGGTAAAGCAACGTTTTCTAAAGCGGTTTTGTACGATATTAAATTAAATGATTGAAACACAAAACCTAAAAATTTATTTCGTAAAATAGCGGCTTTCTTTTCATTTAAGTTTTCAATTAGTTGCCCGTTTAAATAATAATCTCCTTCATCATGTCCGTCTAACAACCCAACAATATTTAATAAGGTTGATTTACCAGACCCCGAAGACCCCATAATAGAAACAAACTCGCCTTCTTTTATATGTAAATCGATGCCTTTTAAAACGTGAAGAGAATCTTTTCCGATAGGGTAAGATTTATGTAGTTTTTCTATTCTAATCATTTGGTTCGTTAATTTATACTAAAGTAAACATTCGCTATTTTTAAGTTGCTAATTATATGTTAAAAGCAAAATATTTTTAGTGCTACTTACCATAAGACGCTACTCGTTTAAATTTGTTACACAAATATTTGAAATTTAATTTTTTTTATTTGAGTATCTTTGCGAAGACTACGATTATTAGTACTATATGATAGATAATTTACCAAAAAATAAAAAAATCATCTTGTTTGATGGTGTTTGCAACCTCTGTAACGGTAGCGTTTTAGAAGTAATTAAACACGATAAAAAGGATGAATTCCGATTTGTTTCTTTACAATCTAATATAGGAAAAACCATTTGCAAACACTTACAAATTGATACGACCACAACAGATTCTATCATTCTTTACGAACCCAATATTGCTTATTATACAAAATCTACCGCTGCTTTATTAGTGATGAAATCTTTTGGTGGTTTTTGGAAAACTACCCAAGTATTTTTTCTTTTTCCCGAATTTTTTAGAAATTGGGTCTATGATTTTATTGCAAAAAACCGATACAAATGGTTTGGTAAAAAAGAAAACTGTATGATACCCACAACACCCACACTAAAAGCTAAATTTTTACACTCATGATTCCTACAATTTCGTGTGTTATTTTTGATATGGATGGCGTTATTATTAATACAGAACCACTACATAAAAAAGCATATTTTAAAACGTTTCATTCACTAAATATTGAAGTTTCGGATGCATTATACCACTCATTAACAGGATCATCTACACTAAATGCCTTTCAAAAATTAATTGCTCATTATCAGTTAAAAGAAGATGCAAACACTTTGGTTTTAAAAAAACGTGCCTTTTTTAACGAGCTTTTTTATACCGATAAAGACTTGGCACTTTTAGAGGGGGTAAAAGACATTATTACC
>CAMZMA010000261.1 GCA_947311815.1 uncultured Flavobacteriaceae bacterium | reverse complement strand
CCTAATACTTCCCCAACAATTCTTGCTGATTTTTTATACGCTCCTGTTGCTTTAATTCCTAACTCATGCATACCAAACAAAACCCTTCTATGTACAGGTTTTAAACCATCTCTTACATCTGGTAAAGCCCTTGATACAATTACCGACATTGAATAATCAATGTAAGCCGATTTCATTTGCTCTTCAATATTAATAGGAATTATCTTTTCACCGTCTGCCATATATTCTATATTTTATTATTTAATGTACTCATTTATATAAAAAAGTGAATTTTATGCTGTTATAAAATTCACTTTAAACCATCTATAAAATCGATGATTTTTTAAAACAATGCAAGATACTATTTCTCCTCCTTTTAACAAATATTTTTTCACTTGTTTTAGGTATAGTTATTAACATTTTTAGCAAGTTTTTAACAGTCTTGTTTTTTACTATTTTTACTGTGTTTTTTTACCTATTTTTCAATCAAAATTAATCCTAAAAAACAGTTGGTACATTTTTTGTAATTAAATATCAAAAAAATGGACTAACTTTACATAAAATAGTAATGATGAATATGGACGAAAAATTTTCACCAAAAGTTAGAGATGTGATCACTTTTAGTAAAGAAGAAGCCTTTAGATTAGGGCATGATTTTATTGGAACAGAGCATCTCTTATTAGGGTTGCTTAAAAAAGGCGAAGGAAAAGCTATTGATATTTTAATCACTTTAGATGTAGATTTACAATTAATTCGTAAAAAAATTGAGCGTTTAAACCCTGTAAACCCTTCTATTGAAACAAGTGGTCAGAAAAAAAGTTTGCATTTAACTAGGCAAGCAGAAAAGGCTTTAAAAACTACTTTTTTAGAAGCAAAACTTTACCAAAGTAACTCTATTGATACCGCACACCTATTATTATGTATTCTTAGAAACGAAAATGACCCTACCACAAAACTTTTACAGAAATACGATATTAATTATGACGATGCAAAAATGTTGTACAAACAATTGCATACAGACACTATAGATTTCGGTAAAAAATCGACAGCTGAAATCCCTTCTGAAGATGATTTTTCGGAAGAAAAAGCAAACCCTTTTGGGCCATCAAAATCAAAAGGAAAAGTTCAAAAAAAATCGAAAACACCTGTGTTAGATAATTTTGGGCGCGACTTAACTGCTATGGCAATTGCAGGAAAATTAGACCCTGTTGTTGGTAGACACAAAGAAATTGAGCGTGTTTCTCAAATTTTAAGCAGACGAAAAAAAAACAACCCAATGTTAATTGGAGAACCTGGAGTTGGTAAATCTGCCATTGCAGAAGGGTTGGCATTACGCATTGTAAACAAAAAAGTATCTCGAATTTTATTCGACAAACGCATTGTTTCTCTTGATTTAGCAAGTTTAGTAGCTGGCACAAAATACCGTGGTCAGTTTGAAGAACGCATGAAAGCCTTAATGAACGAACTCGAAAAAAATGATGATATTATTTTATTTATCGATGAAATTCACACCATTGTGGGTGCTGGTGGCGCAACAGGTTCATTAGATGCTTCTAATATGCTAAAACCTGCTTTGGCACGTGGAGAAATACAATGTATTGGAGCCACTACCTTAGATGAATTTAGAACAAATATCGAAAAAGATGGCGCTTTAGAACGTCGTTTTCAAAAGGTAATTGTAGAACCTACTTCTATCGAAGAAACCATACAAATTTTACAAAATATTAAAGAAAAATACGAAGAACACCACAATGTTTCTTATACAGATGACGCTATTGAAGCCTGTGTAAAACTAACAAGTAGGTACATGACCGATCGCTTTTTACCAGACAAAGCTATTGATGCTTTAGATGAAGCAGGTTCTCGCATTCATATCACCAACATTGTTGTACCCAAACAAGTGTTAGAATTAGAGACCGAACTAGAAATCATCCGAAGTAAAAAAACAACCGCAGTAAGCGGACAAAAATACGAAGAAGCTGCCAAGTTGCGTGATGACGAAAAAAACATGGAAGCAGCCTTACATTCTGCTCAAAAACAATGGGAAGAAGATTCTAAACTAAACAAACAAATTGTTACCGAAGATAATGTTGCCGAAGTAGTTTCTATGATGACTGGAATTCCTGTAAATAGAGTTGCCGAAGCAGAAAGCAATCGTTTAGCAGAATTACCAAACCTTATTAAAGGAAAAGTTATTGGGCAAGATGAAGCCGTTAGCAAAGTAGTAAAAGCCATACAACGTAACAGAGTTGGCTTAAAAGACCCGAATAAACCTATCGGTTCTTTTATCTTTTTAGGCTCTACAGGAGTTGGAAAAACCCAACTAGCAAAAGTTTTGGCAAAAGAATTATTTGACTCAGAAGATTCTTTAATTAGAATTGATATGAGCGAGTATATGGAAAAATTTGCTATTTCTCGTTTAATTGGCGCACCTCCAGGATATGTGGGCTATGAAGAAGGAGGGCAATTGACCGAAAAAGTTCGTAGAAAACCTTACGCAGTTGTGTTACTAGATGAAATTGAAAAAGCGCATCCAGATGTATTTAATATGATGCTTCAAATTTTAGATGATGGTTTTATTACCGATAGTTTGGGCAGAAAAATAGACTTTAGAAACACCATTATTATTATGACTTCTAATATTGGCGCACGACAACTTAAAGATTTTGGTGGCGGTGTTGGTTTTGGTACAAGCACTAAAAAAGCACAGGCAGATGAACATGCAAAAAGCATTATTGAAAATGCACTGAAAAGATCTTTTGCTCCAGAGTTTTTAAACAGAATTGATGATGTGGTTGTTTTTAACTCTTTAGAAAGAGAAGATATCCATAAAATTATTGATATTGAGCTAGATAAATTATTACACAGAATTTCTGATTTAGGCTACACACTTAAACTAAGCGAAAAAGCCAAAGATTATATTGCCGATAAAGGATTTGATAAAAAATACGGAGCAAGACCTCTAAAAAGAGCCATTCAAAAATATATTGAAGATGCCCTAGCAGAAGAAATTGTAAACTCTAAACTAGAAGAAGGCGATACTATTGTGATGAATTTAGATGAAGAAAACAACAAACTCACCATCAAAATAAAAAAAGGTAAAAAGCCGAAAGAAGCTCAAAAGAAAGATTAATCAAAAAAATCCTAAGTTTATCACTTAGGATTTTTTACTTTTATCAACTTATAAAACAATAATACAATGAAAAAAATATTTTTATCTATTATCGTTATTCTTTTTATCAATACAACATTTGCTCAAAAAAAGAAAGCCTATGTAATTTATAATGCCAAAGGAAAACGAGTTTCTTACAAAAAAATGATAAAAAAACTAGCTAAGAAAGATGTTATTTTGTTCGGAGAACTACACAACAACCCTATTGCGCACTGGCTACAATATGAAGTTACAAATGATTTAAACAAAAAGAAGCCACTTATTTTAGGAGCAGAAATGTTTGAAGCAGACAATCAAATTCCGTTAAACCGATATTTAAAAGGAGAAATTACTTACAAAGGTTTAGATACTTTGGCAAGATTATGGCCAAATTATAAAACAGATTATGCCCCTTTGGTAAAATTTGCAAAGAAAAACAACATCGCTTTTGTGGCAACAAACATTCCAAGAAGATTTGCAAATAAAGTATATAAAAAAGGGTTTGGCGCCTTAGACAAACTAAGCGATAAAGAAAAAAGTTGGGTTGCTCCTTTGCCTATTGCCTATGATGCAAACTTGCCACGTTACAAAGAAATTTTAGTAATGATGGGCAAGCACGGTAGCCCAAAATTGGTAATGGCACAAGCGGTAAAAGATGCCACAATGGGGTATTTTATCAATAAAAATTACAAAAAAAATCATTTATTTATCCATTATAACGGTGCTTTCCATTCTGATTTTTACGAAGGAACACTGTGGTATTTAAAAAGAGAAAACAACAACTTAAACTACGGAACAATAAGTACTGTATCGCAAGAAAATGTGCATAAACTTGAAAAAGAACATTACAAAAAAGCCGATTTTATTATTTGTGTAGATAAAAATATGACCACTACCTACTAATCTATCTATATAAAGTTTTGTTAAAATCTCTTAAAAAAATCTGTCAATCAATTATCTTTGAAAACAACTAATTAATTATACAAATAACAAATGAAAAAATTAACACTACTACTTTTAGCAGGAATTACACTAATTTCTTGTAAAAACGAACCAAAAGATTACGCTACTTTTTCTGGAAAAATAACCAATCATTTAGGTAAAAACGGTAGCATACAAACACGTGGCTATAAAAAAGACATTACCATTAATGCAGATGGTACTTTTAAAGATACACTACATATTAAAAATGTGGGGCAACTATTTCAGTTTACTGATGGTAATGAATACACATCTTTATTTCTAAAAAATGGCGATGATGTGCATATAACTTTAGACACCAAAGAATTTGACGAAACCATAAAATATACAGGAGTTGGCGCAGAAAGCAACAATTATTTAGCACAAAAATCTTTACTACAAGAAAAGTTATTTACACCCGATATCTTCGGATTAGAAGAAGATGCCTTTAAAGAAAAAATTAAAGAAATTGCTGTAAAGTTGAATGAATTTACAAATAACGCAACAAATATAGACGACAGTTTATTGGTAAAAGAAAAAGAAGGGAATGCAAAATTTGCAGAAGAAATTTTAGCCTATTACAAAAGCATGAAGATGCAAAAAGAAAAAGATGCAAAATTAACCGGTAAACCATCGCCTACATTTGATTACGAAAATCATAAAGGAGGAAAAACATCTTTAGCAGATTTAAAAGGGAAATATGTATATGTAGATGTTTGGGCAACTTGGTGCGGTCCTTGTAGAGCCGAAATACCATCATTAAAAAAAGTTGAAAAACAATACCATGGTAAAAACATTGCTTTTGTTAGCATTTCTATTGATGTAGCCAAAGACCACGACAAATGGAAAAAATTTGTTACCGAAAAACAACTAGGCGGCATTCAATTATTTGCTGATAAAGATTGGAAATCAGATTTTGTAACAGGTTACGGCATTAATGGTATCCCTAGATTTATTTTAATAGACCCTCAAGGTAATATTGTATCACCAGATGCACCAAGACCCTCTAATCCTAAACTAATAGACCTCTTTAACAAACTAAAAATATAATTTCTAAAGCCTCATTAATTTGAGGTTTTTTTTACAATATATAGTATCTTTACACTTTTAACTAAAATCAATACAATGAAAAAATTATCCATTGCTTTTTTGACTATTTTTTTAGTCGCTGCTTGCAGTAAAGAAAAAGCCACTAATTATGTTACTTTTTCTGGAAAATTAACAAACAACAAAGATTCTATACTAACAATCTCTAATAGGTCACAACAAATCAAAACCATTACAATAAACAGTGATGGTACTTTTAAAGATACCCTAAAAGTTGAAAAAGCAGCAATTTATACGTTGCAAAATAGTGCTGCAAAAAGAGCTCCTATCTTTTTGAAAAATGGTTATGATATTCATTTATCTGGCGATGCTACAAAATTTATAGAAAGTTTTAAATACACAGGTAACGGTGCTGATTCTAATAATTTTATTATATCTCAATTTTCTTTTAGCAGAAAAATGAAAAACCCGATGCTTTTATTTGCTTTAGAAAAAGATGCTTTTGATACAAAAACAACATCTCTTTTAAAAGGATTTGACAGTATACAAAATTTATACAAAAACATCGACAGCGTTTTAATTGTAGAAACAGCAAAACAAAACAAACAAATGTCAGATTATTTTGCTAACAATTATGAACGACAACACAAAATAGCAAAAGAAAGAGCCGAAAATATGAAAATGCTCGAAAAAGGAAAGCCATCGCCAAAATTTAAAAACTATCAAAATTTTAAAGGAGGTAAAAAATCTTTAGCAAATTTTAAAGGAAAATACATTTATATTGATGTTTGGGCAACTTGGTGCAAACCTTGTTTAGGAGAAATACCTGCATTAAAGGCTTTAGAAAAAGAATATCACGGAAAAAATATTGAATTTGTAAGTATTTCTATTGATAATAAAAGAACTTCTGGTTCTTGGGAAAATGCCAATAAAAAATGGAAAACAATGGTTGCTGATAAAAACTTAACAGGAATTCAGTTATTTGCTGGTGAGGATATCGATTTTATTAAAGCCTATCAAATAAATAGTATCCCAAGATTTATAATTATAGATCCAAAAGGAAATATTATTGATGCTAATGCCCCAAGACCTTCGGATGCCAAATTAAAAAGCATCTTTAAAGATTTAGGAATTTAAAATAATAAAGGTCGGTAAATAATTACATAATTTTAAAAGATATCATTATTTACTGACCTCTATAAAATATTTTTTTACAAAAAAAGCCATACTGCAAATCATAAGAGAAATCGATTACGAACTCAGAAAAACTGAATTCAAAATCTGGTGTAATGGACAAAATAGTTGCTGTTTTTTCTACTCTAATTTTTAGATATATTTTTCTTTCATTATTTTTGACATTTTCGTCAGCCATCAAGATGATCCCTGATAGGTTACTCTCCAGTAGAGCCTATTTCTGTTTTACTTGACAATTCAAAAATAATGAAAGAAAAATATATCTAAAAATTAGAGTAGAAAAAACAGCAACTATTTTGTCCATTACACCAGATTTTGAATTCAGTTTTTCTGAGTTCGTAATCGATTTCTCTTATGATTT
>CAMZMA010000260.1 GCA_947311815.1 uncultured Flavobacteriaceae bacterium | reverse complement strand
CTTTATGTTTAGGTTACAAAAATTATTCGCCTAAAGACAAAAATCCCACAAGTTTTGCGCTTGACCCGTATATAGTTTCTATAATCGTCTGCATCCATTCTACCTCTTAACAAGTTGGCAATTGCCCATAATTGTTTTTCGAGAAATTTCTTTTGTTCTTCGCTCATTTGGTTATATGTTGTTTATCAATTCTTTTTTTAGCCACGTAAAAGCGTCTTTTTGGTTGTATGTTATTCCTGTTCTTAATAAAGCCTCCATGTCTCCTGTAAAATTGGGGTCTTGTTCTTTTTCTTCGATATTTTGTAAAAACTCTTTTTTACTTGGTGGTCTGTTTCCTGTAGAAAATGTTGTGTATTCTTTAAAGCATTTTATAATTTGGTGTGTATTCAATGCTATATTAAGCCTAGAATAATCTAAATCAAACAAATCACGTCCTTTACTACGTTGGTATAAGGCACGTAGTTTTGTACCCAATAACTCATTAATATTATAGGTTCTAATTTTTGCTTTTCCAGAAAACCAGTTGTTTTTTACTTCAAAAGGAAAATCTACCCAATCCAACACATTAAAATGTTCTTTGCAATTAATTTCTAATTTTAAACGAAGTCTGATGTTTTCGTATTCAGAAGTAAATCGATATAATGCTTTTGCTCCATGACCTTTTACCTGTGTTTTTCTTGGTTCTTCAAAAAAGGTAATGACTTCGTTAATACGTTGCATTATTGGTTTTATTGGACCTGGTTTAATTTGAACCAAATCTATATCCTCTGAATATCTAGGAGCAGGGTTTAAGTATAACTTATGTAGCGCAGTACCACCCCTAAAGGCTAAATTTTCTCGTAAAAAATCATCAGAAAAAATGGCTATTAATGTACGGCTAATTACAAGGTCTTGTTCTACTTGATAAAACTGTTTCCAAGGAGCTTGTTCTTGCCATTTTGCTATATAGGGCTTTGGAATCATAAATCGTTCTCTAGTTTACTATTTACATCAACTTTCCATCTATTATTTACTGCACCTGGTTTTTGTTTTGATTTTGGGCTTAATAATACTGGAAAGTATTTTGTTTTTTTTAAGTGTTGCATTATTGGTTTTAAATAAGTTTCTTCTACGTGCAATTCTTCTAATAAAAACCCAAATCGTTGTAAAGTACTTTTATGAGGATACCAAGTAAGTAATTCTTGGATGTCATTTTTAGTGAATTCTTCGGATAGTTCTTCAAGAATGGCTAACATTCTATTTACACCTCCTAATTTATTTTGGTGATGAATTAAATCGACTGCTGTAAGTGCTGGACTAGAAATTTTAAATATTCCTGCATCAGATTTTCTTTCTAAAATGTTTTTAGTTGGCCATTTTGAAGTTGTAAAAAACCGAATATCGTTACTCTTCTTTGTAATGTTTAATAATGTAGGCTTTATTGTAATAATGTATTCTCTTTGTATTTGTTGATGACTTGCTCCATGAAATTTTGCAGCAGAATATAGCCCAACATAATAAGGTCTTTCTATATATTTAAAAAGTTTATCTATATATAATTCTATTGGTAATTTTCCTAGTTTATAATATCTTGGGGGTATTATTAGATAAAATCCTTTTCTTAACGGAACAATCTCTCCTTTTTTTGTCAAGTAAGATAAATTGGTTGTTAATGCAGATTTCTCTTTATTGCTTACTGCGTGAAGTTCTTCTTTAGAAAAAGAATATTCTTCAAGTGATAATAATTCTTTTATGTAATCTGACAAATACAATTTTTGGTAATTTTACGAGCAATATAGTAATTTTTACTAAGAACGTCGCTTTTTTACTATAATATTTTGTTTTCGTTTCTTACTTTCCGATACAAAAATTCCCGAAAATATGCCCTAAAATATCCTTATCCACATCATATTCTCCTGTAATATTTCCTAAATGACGTAAGCATTCTCTAATATCTATCGAAAATAAATCGGTAGTAATACCAAGTTCAATGCCGTTTTTTACCGATAAAATGGCGGTAAGTGCATTGTTTAGCGCTTCAAAATGACGAGAATTGGTGACAATAGTTTCGTTATTGCTCAAAGCACCTGTATTTACCAAGGCAGATAGTTCTTTTTGTAATATATCAATGCCTTGTTTTTCTTTCGCAGATAAAAAGATAAGATTTGATATGTTATTTTTGAGATTCGAGATTTCTTCGGATGATAATACGTCTACTTTGTTAATGATGATTAAGATTCTTTTTTCTGGGTATTTGCTTCTAATATTTTGAATTTTGAATTGTAAATTTGCTACATTTTTTCCGTCAGAAAGCAGTAAAATAAGTTGTGCTTTTGATGCTTTTTCGTAGGTTTTTTGTATGCCGATACTTTCTACCACATCTTTAGTATCTCTAATACCAGCCGTATCTATAAATCTGAAAGCAACACCATTTATAATAACTTCATCTTCAATGGCATCTCGTGTAGTTCCTGCAATTGATGAAACAATGGCTTTTTCTTCATTTAACAATGTATTTAGTAAGGTAGATTTTCCTACATTCGGTTCGCCAATAATGGCAACAGGTATTCCGTTTTTCATCGCGTTTCCAAAGGCAAAAGAATCGATAAGTCGTTTTAAAACAATCGATATTTGAGCAACCAATTCTTTAAATTTTGTTCTGTCGGCAAATTCTACATCTTCGCCAGAAAAATCGAGTTCTAACTCTATTAAAGCCGCAAAATCTAGAAGTTGAATGCGTAATTCTTTCAATTCATTGGTAATGCCTCCACGCATTTGTTGTATTGCCATTTGATGTGATGCTGCCGAATTTGACGCAATCACATCGGCTACGGCTTCGGCTTGACTTAAATCCATTTTACCATTTAAAAAAGCACGCATGGTAAACTCGCCATTATCTGCCATTCTACATCCTTTTTGTAAAAATAATTGAATGATTTCTTGCTGAATAAATTGCGAACCATGGCACGAAATTTCTACCACATCTTCACCTGTATAAGAACGAGGATTTTTAAAGATGGAGACTAATACTTCATCTAAAATCGTATTGTTTTCTACAATATGTCCTAAATGAATTGTATGTGTAGGTTGCTTAGCGAGTGTTTTATCTTTTTTTATGGATTGAAAATGTGCATCAACTAAATGAATAGCATTTTCTCCAGAAAGTCTAATAACTGCAATTGCTCCAATTCCTGATGGAGTTGCTAATGCAATAATGGTATCGTTTTGAATCATAATGCAAAAATACAGAAACTAGTACTAAGAAATAGAAAACTTTTTTACTTCCTCAGCAACGAAAAATTTCCTTTACGTTCTCTTTTTATACCATTAATATCTACTAGAAGAATAGAGAACCAATAATCATCAGAGGGGAGTGTTTTTCCGTTATATCTACCATTCCATCCTTGGCCATTAATTTTTATTTCGCCCACAACTTTTCCTAAGCGATCAAAAATAAACACTTTACTAATAGGAAATAATGTAGCGTTTACCCCTTTTATTTCCCAAACATCGTTAATTCCGTCTCCATTAGGTGTAAAAAACTTCGGAAATTCTACCACAGGAACGGTTAAATGTACTTCGCCACAATCATTTTTATCACGTACCCATACATTATAAACATTACCATCTAAGTTTTCAAAAACAGGTTCGTCTTGATAAACTCTAATAAAATTACCGCGTTCATCGGTAAGTGCATACTCATAATCGCCAATACCTAAATGACCGTTTACATTGTTAATAGTAATGGTGTTATTTGCCGAATCATCTACAATAGTAACATCATTTTCAACAAAAGTAGCAATGATAGATTCGTTTACTTGTATCGAACGCGTTCTGCTACAATTGGTACCGTTGGTAGTAGTTGCCGTAACGGAATACAAACCGCCCACAGATACCTCTAACGTTGTATTTGTGCCTACTACAACACCGTTTTCATCTTTCCACTCGTAGTCATAAACATCATTCGGATTTTCAATAGCAATATTTTTAGGCAAGATATTTAAACAAACAATTTGAGGTGATGTTATTTGAAAATCGGGTAACGGATTAATAATTAGATCAAAAGTTAAATCGTCATTGATACAGCCTGTTGTTTTATTTTCGATACGCACAAAAATAGTTTCTGTTGATGTGGTATTTGTATAAGGACTTGCAATCGGATTATCTTCTGAAGTAGCATCGGCTTGATTGTGATGAAAAGTAACAGTATAATCATCTGGATCTTGATAAGAAGGCAACGAATTATCAGGGCCTAAAATATCAGGAATCTGACTTTCTAAATCGATGTTTTCATAAATACCATCAGTGTCAGACCCCAAACCACCATTATCATCATCGCAATACGAAAGGTTAGAAAGCGTGTTTTGAGCATTTGGTACAGGTTCTAGATTAACAATCACATCGAACTGAGAAATACCGTTAGCACACCCTGTATTGGCATCATACACCCGAATGTAAATAGTTTCTCTAAAAGGAGTTAGATTAGAATACGGACTTCCTAAAGGTAATAAACCCGCTTGTGCATCTGCCAAAGAACGATGATAGGTAACCGAGAAAATAGCAGGATCTTGAGCGCCTAAAACCGTGGCTG
>CAMZMA010000259.1 GCA_947311815.1 uncultured Flavobacteriaceae bacterium | reverse complement strand
TAAAAAAAACCGAAGCTTTCGCTTCGGTTTTTTTTATGATATATACTTTTAAAACAGCCTCAAAATTTTAAATCTTTATACCAAATTTATAATACGATATTGTAAAATCAAATTGGCATTAAAAATAAAATCGAAAAATGGGAGAAAATGGTGATGCAAATACGCTTTTTGTTTTATCGTACAATACATCATATCTAATACCAAAAGAAGCTCTACCTTGAGAGTAGCCTAAACCAAAATACAACGCAGGATAATTATTTCTATATACAGTAATTCCTGCATTTTTTTGATTGGCAAAAAGCTGCTCAAACTCGCCAGAAAGTTGAATTCCAACAACAGGTACATCGTATAAAGAAATGGCACTAATACCATAAACATTGGTGTTTACAGAACCATTTTCGCTATGTTGATAGTTTAAACCTGCACCTAAAGAAAATCCGTTTTCAAAATCATATACAGCACTCGGAGCGATTAACATATTAAATGAACTCCCAAAATTCATCCCAAAACCACCACCAAAACGTACATGTTTCCAAAAATCTGATTGTTGTTGAGAAAAAATTGCTGTAGAAAAAGTAAAAGCAAAAAGTAGAATAATTTTTTTCATAAGACGGGTTTTATTGATGTCAAATATAATTAAATCTATGTAATTATTTTAACTCGTCTAATGTAGCCAATTCTTTGTAATTAGTGTGTAATTTTTTTAATAAAATCCCATAAAGTAATTGGTAAAACAACCAAATTAACCCAAGAACTATAATAGCAACTACTACTAATATTGCAACAACGCCAACTGTTTTTTGGGTACTAAAATCATTAAAAGTATGTGTTGCCATACCAAAGGTTAAAATAAGAAATACAAATCCGCCAGAGAGTAAGTTATAAGCAACATAGTATTTTACGGTTTTTCGCGTTTTTATAATTTTAGACATCAATGTTTTGGTGTCATCTATAACGCAAATGTTTTTATAATTTTTATAAAATTGGTATAAAAAATAAGCAACAACTACATAATTAAGAGCAATATAAATATCAAAAAAGGTAACTAAATTTACTTCTCGTATTAAGTTATCTGCTTTACTATTTTTAGAATCCATAAAAATAAAACTAGAAGCATTTAAAATTACAAATTCTAAAATACCTATAATAAAAATCCATTTTACAATAGATGATGATTTTGCTTGTGCCATTTTATAAATATCTACCTTAGAAACTTTGTTGGTTTCTTCGGGTTGATTTTCCCAAGCTTTTTTATATTTTTCTAATAAATCCATTTGTTATGGGTTTAATATTTTTTTTAATTTATCTTTTGCTCTGTTCATTTTCACTCTAGCATTTACTTCCGACAATCCTAATGTTACAGCAATTTCTTTGTATGGTTTATCTTCTAAATACAAGAAAACAAGCGCTTTATCAATATCGTTTAATCTTCTAATTGCTTTGTAAAGTAATTTTAGTTGTGCTTCTTCGGTATCGTCATAATCAACCGATTTTAATTTATAAGCAACATCACTTATGTCTTGTGTTTTTATTTGCCTTGTTGATTTTCGATACAAAGAAATAGCGGTATTTAACGCAACTCTATACATCCAAGTACTAAATTTTGCATCGCCTCTAAACTTCGGATACGCTTTCCAAAGCTGAATGGTTATTTCTTGAAATAAATCATTATGTGCTTCTTTATGATGTGTGTAAATTCTACAAACTTTGTGAACAATATTTTGATTTTGCTCAAAGTCAGTTAAAAAATTCGCTTCTAATTCGGTTTGCACTTAAAAAATTTCGTTAGTTTCTATAAATAAGTAGTGTAAATATACAGATTGTTACAGTTTTTAGCTACTTTTTTACAATTCATCCTAAATTATTTACAATTCGGTGGTTTATAATTTAAAAAAACAGCGTTCGGTTGCACCTTTGGCGTGTATAAATCAATAAAAAATAAATAAGATGAAAACAATCATTACAATTTTAAGTGTGTTTACGTTCTTTTTCTCAGAAAAAACAACAGCACAACAACATCAAATTACAGCATCAGTTGTAAATGTAACGTCTAATAAGGGGAAAGTATATTTTTCGTTATACACAAAAGAAAATTTTAGAAAAAAACCATTGCAAACTGCCAATGCAATTATTGTTGATGGAAAAAGTACCGTAGTTTTTAAAAATGTTCCGAAAGGAGAATACGCCATTCTTTGTTATCATGACAAAAATGATAATGGTACTATGGATTTTGATTCTTATGGCAGACCATTAGAAAATTATGGTGCTACAAATAATGTGATGAATTTTGGACCGCCACAATTTGATAATGCAAAATTTATGCTTAAAGATAAAAACCGATCATTTGATATCAGATTTTAAACGTAAATTAGCCTAAAAAAAAAAATCAATCCGTTAAAATGAAAGCAAACAAAGAAGTTTATCAGATAAAAAATGTTAAAAAAGGAATACTCCTTTCTTTAAAAATAACCATGGTTATTGGTACGGTTTTTCTGTTAATTTTTAGAAATTTCTCTTTAAACGGAATTATGACAAACTATTTAATTTCGGCACTCTATTCTTTTGGTTTAGGATTTGGAATAGGTGTTATTAATGATTGGCTAAGTGATAAATGGGATTGGGTTACGCAAACCAATCAGCGAGTTGCAGCGGGTATAATTACTACTGTTTTATATACAGTTCCTGTGGTTTTGTTGATTGATTACATTATTTTTATTAAAATTTATGACAATAATATAGAAAACTTTTTTAGAGGTAATTTTCTTTGGATTCATCTTTTTTACATCATTTTAGCGTTAGGTGTTTCGGCATTTTTACATGCACGTGGATTTATGATTCGTTGGAAAGAATCATTAAGTCAAGAAAAAACACAGCATCAAATTGTAGCCAAAACAGAATCGGCAAAATTTGAAACTTTAAAAAGTCAAATAGATCCACATTTTTTATTCAATAGTTTAAATGTATTGACTTCTTTGATTGGAGAGAATCCACATCAAGCAGAAAAATTTACCACAAAATTATCGAAAATTTACCGATATGTTTTAGAGCAGCGTAACAAAGAATTAACACCTTTAACCGAAGAATTAAAATTTGCAAAAACCTATATGGAGCTTTTACAAATGCGTTTTGAAGATGCAGTTATCTTTCATATACCTACAAAAGTTAGTAATTCTGAGTTAAAAATTGTGCCGCTATCATTGCAATTATTATTAGAAAATGCGGTAAAACACAATGTAGTTTCCTCTTCTAAACCCTTAAAAATTACTATGTATGAAAAAGAAGGTTTTTTATGGATAGAAAACAATGTAAACCCAAAAGAAACACTTGCTAAAAGTACCAAAGTGGGTTTGCAAAATATAACAGATAGATATGGTTTAATTACCAATAAAAATGTAGAAATACAAAAAAACAACAAAACATTTACAGTGCGTTTACCTCTGTTAAAAAACATAGAAATTATGACAACAAATAATAAAGATTTTGAAAATAACAGCTATATTAAAGCGGTTGAAAGAGTAGGGAAAATAAAAGAATTTTATCAAAATTTAATTACTTATGTAGTAATGATGCCATTTTTGGTATTTATAAACTTGCGTTTTTCACCACAATTCCACTGGTTTTGGTTTCCGATGTTTGGTTGGGGAATGGGAGTGCTTTTCCACGGATTAGAAGCCTATAATTACAGTATGTTTCTAGGTAAAAACTGGGAAGAAAAGAAAATTAAAGAATTAATGAATGATGAGTAGTTATCGGTTGTCGGTTATCAATTGTCGGTTGGCAGTGAGCAACTTTTAAACTTTACAAACATTCTAACTTTACAAACTAAAATGATGCAAACAAATTATAACGAAGAACAAAAATACATTCTCGCTAAAAAACGTGTAGAAAAAATAAAAGGGTTTTACATTCATTTAATGGTGTATATTATAGTAAATATATTTCTAAGCACAATAATTATATACGGATTAATATCTGAAGAACATTACACCTTTACAAAATCGATTACACATATTGGTGTTTACTCAACATGGTTTTTTTGGGGGATAGGAATCTTTTTTCATTGGATGGGAGTTTTTGCTACTAAATCTTTTTTAGGAAAAAATTGGGAAGAGAAAAAAATACGGAAAATCATGGAAGAAGAACAACAACGAAGTAAAAAATTTAATTAAAATGAAAGTAATAGATAATAATAATCAAGAACAAAAAAGAGCAAAAGCAATAAAAAGAGTGGTAGAATTAAAGAAATTTTACAAGCATTTAGCTGTCTATATTATTGTAAATGTATTTTTAGTTGCCATAAGAATGGTTAACGATTTTGAAAATACAGAATCTTTAACTGCTACTTTCTCAAATATCAGAATTGGTTCATTGTGGTTTTGGTGGGGTATCGGACTCGCAATACACACTTTTAAAACCTTCGGATATGACATCTTCTTCGGTAAAAATTGGGAAGAAAAGAAAATAAAAGAATTGATGGATAATGAGTAATCTACAGTTGTCAGTTATCAGTTGTCAGTTCTCAGTTCTCAGTTTTTGCTTGTCGGTTGGCAGTTGTCATTGCGAAGGAGGAACGACTGTGGCAATCTGTTTATTTATGAGTTAGTGATTAGTAATTAGTGGTTAGTAATTAGTGGTTAGTGGTTAGTGGTTAGTGAAAAGTTAGAAAAAATAAAAATAATTTCATTGAACTTTAATAAGAGTTTGTGATGAAACAAATTAAACAGTTTAAAAAAATGAACGTAATCATCATAGAAGATGAAAAACCAGCAGCAAGAAGACTAGGGAGAATGCTATCGGTATTAGGAATTGAAGCGCAAACCATGTTGCATTCGGTAGAAGAATCAATCCATTGGTTTCAAAACAATGAGCATCCAGATTTAATTTTTTTAGACATTCAATTGTCAGACGGATTGTCTTTTGAAATTTTTGAAGTGATTCCTGTAAATTCAGCAATTATTTTTACCACAGCTTATGATGAATACGCTCTAAAAGCCTTCAAATTAAATTCTATCGATTATTTGTTAAAACCGATTGATGAAGATGAACTAAAAATTGCTGTCGATAAATTTAAAGCACATCAACCACAAAAAACCGAACTAAAAGTAAATATTGATGATATCAGAAAACTACTCATCAATCCGATTGATAGAAAATATAAAAAACGCTTTACCATAAAAATAGGGCAGCACATAAAAATAATTCATGTAGATGAAATAGAATGCTTTTATAGCGAAAATAAAGCCACTTACATACACACAACAGCCAAAAGAAGTTATTTAATCGATGGGGCTTTAGAGCATTGGCAAGAGCAATTAAATCCCGAACAATTTTTTAGAGTAAACCGCACATTTATCGTGCATTTAAATGCGATAAAAGATATTATTGCGTATTCAAATAGCCGTTTAAAACTACTATTACATTCGTATAACGAAACCGAAATTGTAGTTAGCAGAGAGCGTGTAAAAGATTTTAAACATTGGATTGAGTAACTGTCATTGCTAACGTAGTGAAGCAAACTTATCTTCGTTAGTGACAGATTACTTTGTCGTGCCTCCTCGTAATGACGTTTTAGTATGTCATTGCGAACGAAGTGAAGCAATCTCTCTATATCGAAAATTCTAATTTTGTCATTTTAAGCGCAGTCGAGAAATCATACTGTAATAAAATTACGATGAAGTCTTAATGACGCAATCTATTCTTATTTTTTTTACAATTCACTAAGAAAAAAGAACAGTTCACTATTTTTTATTTTTACCTTGTGATTTTGTTTTTCATTTTTGATGGAAAATAAAATAGTAACAACATGAAAAAAATAGTAAAACCCTTTAAAATTGCCTTTTTAGTATCTATCGTCTTAAATTTAGGTGGTATTTTTGTTACCTACTTTTATCATGGAGGATGGGAAGAAATAAAACAAGATTTAGTAAGAATTTATCCCATTTCATTTCCCATTTTTTTTATTCCCCCTTTTTTTTCTTTCTATTTTTTTAAGAAGGATAAAAAGTTTTTTTATCAATTTTTAAAACCTGCTTCAATTTCGTTTTTAGTTATCGTAATAACAGTTTTTATTGCTTTTTCAACATTTCATGATGAAAAAAAATACTATAATTTTTTTCCAGCAATTTTTAACGGAATAATTGCTTTTTTCTTATCAACATTCTTTAGTATTATACAAT
>CAMZMA010000258.1 GCA_947311815.1 uncultured Flavobacteriaceae bacterium | reverse complement strand
TTTTTGAGATTAAACTATTTTAATAAAAAAAGACACTTTTTTTAGTGTCTTTTTTTATTTTTTCTATTTATTTTTAGACTAATCTAAAAATTATTTTATATTTGCGTAATTATTATTTTATTACTACTGTAAAACGTCAAAATACAATGCTTACCTTATCAGAAGAAAATTATATCAAAGAAATTTATCATTTAGATGTTGTTGCAGATAAAGGGATTAGTACCAATGCTATTGCAAATAAACTGCAAACAAAAGCCTCGTCAGTAACCGATATGATTAAAAAATTAGCCGATAAAAAAGTACTGATTTATAAAAAATACCAAGGTGTTACGTTAACTGATTTCGGAAAAAAAGCGGCAGCAAATATTGTAAGAAAACATCGGTTATGGGAGGTTTTTTTAGTAGATAAACTTCAGTTTTCTTGGGATGAAGTGCATGATGTGGCAGAACAATTAGAGCATATAAAATCGCCCAAATTAATCGATAAATTAGATGCTTTTTTAGGATTCCCGAAAAGAGATCCGCACGGAGATATTATTCCCGATAAAAAAGGAAATGTACAAGCGCAAGAGCAATTATTGTTATCGGCTTTAATAAAAGATGATATTGGTATTTGTGTAGGTGTAAAAGATTCATCCGCTGCTTTTTTACAGTATTTAGACAAGCAAAAAATTGCGTTAGGACAAGAAATAAAAGTGATTGATAAAGAGCCTTTTGATGGTTCGGTCATTATTAAAACTCAAAATAAACAGTTTTCTGTTTCACAAAAAATAGCTACTAATTTATACATTCAAAAAATATGACAACATTTGAACAAATGATTGCGTTTGCTAAAGAAAATCCTATTTGGGCAGCGTTATATGCATCGCTTTTTACTTGGTTTTTAACTGCGTTGGGGGCAAGTTTAGTGTTCTTTTTTAAAAAAATGAACAGAGCTGTTTTAGACGGAATGTTAGGTTTTACAGGAGGCGTAATGATTGCGGCAAGTTTTTGGAGCTTGTTAGCGCCCGCAATTGAAAATAGTAAAGGAGAAGGTTTTGTAAAAGTATTGCCTGCAGCAATCGGTTTTGGTTTAGGGGCTTTGGCGTTGTTTGGAATGGACAAAATTATGCCGCACTTACACATCAATTTTAAAGAAACTGAAGCAGAAGGAGTAAAAACCAAATGGCATCGAACTATTTTATTGGTTTTGGCAATTACCTTGCATAATATCCCCGAAGGGTTAGCAGTTGGTGTGCTTTTTGGAGCAGCATCAACATTGGTAGGTGTAGAGCAAACCCAAATGATTATTGCAGCTATAACTTTGGCAATTGGTATTGGAATTCAAAATTTCCCTGAAGGTTTTGCTGTGGCAATGCCTTTACGAAGACAAGGGTTAAGTAGGTGGAAAAGTTTTTGGTACGGACAATTATCGGCAGTTGTAGAGCCAATTGCAGCTGTTTTAGGTGCAGTTGCCGTGTCGTTTTTTACGCCACTTTTACCGTATGCACTTGCGTTTGCAGCAGGAGCGATGATTTTTGTAGTGGTAGAAGAAGTGATACCAGAAACACAACGAGATAAATATACCGACATCGCAACTTTGGGCTTTATTGCAGGTTTTATTGTAATGATGTCTTTAGATGTTGGACTCGGATAAATGTTAAAAAATGTTTGAAATTATTGCTTCAATTTTAGTGGGTTTTGTGTCGTTTGTCTTCGGATATTTGATTAAGTTCAGTAAAATGTATTTTTTAATTGCAGGATATTCCGATGTAAAAAAGAAAACAGACTTTACAAAAAATCAAATAGAACACGCAAATCGTGTGGCGTTAAATTGCTTTCTTTTTGGAGTTGTTTTTATCGGTTTTACACTTGTAAATTATCTGAATCCGTTATTTCCAAAACAAGTTATACGTTTAGATTTCTTTTATATACTTGTCATTTCGTTGGTAGCATCTTTTTTGATTCCGTTATTGATTAAATCCTTAAAAAAGGTTATTTTGCACTAAAATAATTCTGTGCAAAAACTCGCTACTTTTCAGGTTTACAATGCATCCGCAGGAAGCGGAAAAACCTTTATTTTGGTAAAAGAATATTTGAAGGTTTTGTTGCAATCAGAAGATATTTATCGTTTTCAGAAAATTTTAGCCATTACGTTTACCAACAAGGCAGCCGCCGAAATGAAAGAACGTGTGTTAAAAAATTTACACGATTTTTCTGACGGAAAAGAAAACGACTTATTGCAAACAATTGTCAATGAAATTCCTGTTGATAAACCTACTGTTAAAGAACGAAGTAAAAAGATTTTACAAGCGATTCTACAAAATTATTCGGCATTTTCTATCACTACTATTGATAGTTTTACACATAAAATTATTAGAAGTTTTTCGTTCGATTTAGGATTGTCGCTCAATTTTGAAGTAGAAATGGATGCTGTTTCTTTGCTAAATGAAGCCGTAGATGTGTTGATTTCTAAAATAGGAACAGACAAAGATGTCACAAAATTACTCATCGATTTTTCATTAGAAAAGGCAGATGATGATACTTCTTGGGATATTTCTAGAGAACTCAATGAATTTGCTAAAATTTTATTGAATGAAAATGATGTACAGCATTTTAAAGCACTTTCTGACAAGAGTATTGAAACGTATAGAGCTTTAAAAGTAAAGTTGCTAAAACATCAGCAGGAAATAAAAAAACAGTTGCAAGAACTTGGGAGTGTTGGCTTGCAAATAATTGCAGAAACGCAATTAGAACACAAGGATTTTTATCGTTCTATGTTGCCAAATCATTTTGTTGCTTTGGCAGAAAACCCAGATAAAGCAAAGTTTTTTGATGCGAGTAAATTACGAGAACGTATAGAAGAAAATAATTTGTATGCCAAGTCAAAATCAGAAGACATAAAAAACACGATTGAAGAAATTTTACCTGAATTACTAAGTTTGTATCAGCAATCAGAAATTTTACATCAGCAATTTGTACTGAATAAATTGGCCTTAAAAAGCATCATTCCGCTGGCAGTTTTAACAAATATCAATGCGGAATTAACCACCATAAAAGAAGACAATAATATACGATTAAATGCAGAATTTAATCAATTAATTTCAGAAAACATCAAAAACCAACCTGCTCCGTTTATTTATGAGCGAATTGGGCAAAAATTTATGCATTATTTTATTGATGAAATGCAAGATACATCGGTGTTGCAATGGCAAAATTTAATTCCGTTAATTGATAATGCACTGGCGCAAGAAAATAGTAATTTATTGTTAGTGGGCGATGGAAAACAAGCTATTTATCGTTGGCGAGGAGGAAAAGCGGCACAATTTATTGAGTTGGGTTTAGAAGGAGCAAAGGGTAAAAATCCGTTTCATATTGTGAAAGAAGTAAAAGAGTTGGCAACCAATTATCGTAGTTTTTCTGAAATCATCAATTTTAACAATCAATTTTTTAATCATACCGCACATTTTTTACAAAACGAAGCGTATAAAAAGTTGTTTGTTGATGGGAATTCTCAATTAGAAAATGCCAAAAAAGGCGGATTTGTATCACTTTCTTTTTTAGAAAAGGAAGAGGATAAAGAAGAGGAAGCAATTAAATATCCGAAGAAAGTATTAGAAATCATCCGTCAATTAGATGACGGATTTTCGTTAGGTGATGTGTGTGTGTTAGTGCGTAAAAAGAAAGACGGTATTGCGGTTGCTAATTATTTATCAGAAAACGGAATTAGCATTGTGTCATCCGAAACCTTATTGTTGCAAAATAGCGCAAAAGTCAATTTTTTGATTGATGTGTTGCAGGTAATTCAGTACCCGTCAGATAAAGAAACACAATTTAAGATGCTATACTTTTTATACCATCATTTAAAAATCACAACAGATAAACATTCGTTTTTAGCGTTGTTAATTGAAGAACAATCTCAGGAGCTTTTTGAAAAACTATTTTCTTACGGATGCGTTTTTCAACTAAACACTTTTTACCAATTGCCTTTTTATGAAAAAATAGAGGCAATTATTAGAGGTTTTCATTTAATTACAGAGTCAGATGCGTATGTGCAATTTTTTTTAGATGTGGTCTTAGAACAACAGCGAAAAGGAACGAGTGTGCAAGAGTTTTTAGATTTTTGGGATGATAAAAAAGAAAAACTAAGTATTGTTGCTCCAGAAACAGCCGATGCGGTTCAAATTATGACCATCCATAAATCAAAAGGGCTGGAGTTTCCTGTGGTTGTTTTTCCGTACGATTTAGATATTTACAGACAAATAAATCCGAAGGTTTGGTTAGACGATTTATCCGAAGAAAATTTTAGTGGTTTTAAAGAGTTGTTAATTCCGTTTACTAAAGAAATTCAATACGTAAGTAAAAGAGGCAAAGAGATTTACCAACAACAAAGAGAGGCCTTAGAATTAGATAATTTTAATTTATTGTACGTTACTTTAACGCGTGCTGTAGAGCAATTGTTTGTGGTTACAGAAAAAAGAATTACCAAAAAAGGAGAAGAAAATTTGAATTATTATTCAGGTATTTTTATCAATTATTTAAAAAAGAATGCTCTTTGGAGTGAAAATCAATTAGAATACACTTTCGGAAATCCTAAAAGAGCTTCTTTTAAAGAAAAAAATAAGTATAAAGTAACAATTCAAGAAAAATTTATAAGCACGCCTTGGCAAGAACACAATATACACATGTTGGCAAGTGCTTCGAAATTATGGGACACCAAACAAGGTGACGCTATTCAATTTGGGAATTTAATTCATGAAATGATGGCAAAAATTTTCACGAAAAACGACGTTGAAAAAGTGGTGCATCAATATTTTTTACAAGGAGTTATTGATAAAAAAACATCCGAAGAAATTAAAAACAAGATAAACAAAATTGTACAGCACCCGAAGTTAATCGATTTGTTTACAAAGGATGTGACAGTTTTTAATGAAAGAGAAATTGTTACACAAGATGGTCAGGTTGTAATTCCAGATCGATTGATTTTTCATAACAACAAAGAAGTAACAATTGTAGATTACAAAACAGGCGATGTATCTAAAAAACATGTGCAACAAATAAAAATGTATCAACAAGTGTTAATTTCGATGGGTTTTTTGGTAAAAAACTTACACCTTATATATATAGGAGAAAAAATTGAGATAAAAGAAGTTTAAAAATCTTCTTTTTCTTTTCCGTAAGAACTTGCAAACTTTGTAACTTTACAACTTTTAAACGAAATAATATGTACGGAAATATAAAACAACAACTACAAAAAGAGCTTCAAGAAATTAAAGAAGCAGGATTGTACAAAGCAGAACGCATTATAACTTCATCGCAAGATGCGGTGATAAAAATATCGACAGGAGAAGAAGTCATTAATTTTTGTGCCAATAATTATTTAGGATTGTCTAATCATCCAGCGGTAATTCAAGCCGCAAAAGATGTGATGGATACGCATGGGTACGGAATGTCATCCGTTCGGTTTATTTGTGGTACACAAGATATACATAAAGAGTTAGAGCAAAAAATAGCCGATTTTTATCAATCAGAAGATACCATATTATATGCAGCGGCTTTTGATGCAAACGGAGGTGTTTTTGAACCGTTGCTTACTAAAGAAGATGCCATTATTTCAGATTCGTTAAATCATGCTTCTATAATAGATGGAGTTCGTTTGTGTAAAGCGGCTCGTTATCGGTATGCAAATAATGACATGAGTTCTTTAGAAGAACAGTTAATTGAAGCGAATAAACAACAACATCGTTTTAAGATAATTGTAACAGATGGTGTGTTTTCTATGGATGGAATTGTAGCTAAACTAGATAAAATTTGCGATTTAGCAGATAAATATGATGCCTTAGTAATGGTTGATGAATGTCATGCCGCAGGATTTATCGGTAAAACAGGCAGAGGAACGGTTGAATTAAAAAATGTGCTCGACAGAGTAGATATTGTAACGGGTACTTTAGGAAAAGCGCTTGGAGGAGCGATGGGAGGTTATACCACAGGAAAAAAAGAAATTATAGAAATTTTACGACAACGCTCAAGACCTTATTTGTTTTCTAACTCGTTAGCGCCTGCCATTGTGGGTGCTTCATTAAAAGTGTTCGATTTATTATCTAATGATACTTCGTTGCGCGATACTTTAGAGAGCAACACTAATTATTTTCGTTCAGAAATGGAAAAAGCAGGTTTTGATTTGGTTGGGGCAGACGCTGCTATTGTACCTGTAATGCTATATGATGCTAAATTGGCGCAAGAAATGGCGTCTTTGTTATTAAAAGAAGGAATTTATGTGATTGGTTTTTTCTTTCCTGTAGTGCCTAAAGAAAAAGCTCGAATACGCGTGCAGCTATCGGCAGCACACACAAAAAAGCACTTAGACAAAGCTGTTTTTGCATTTATTAAGGTAGGAAAAAAACTGAATGTTATTTAGAATTATTATAAAAAACTTGTGGTTTTAATAAGTTTTTGTAGATTTGTCTTTGTAGATAAGTTATAACCACTTATTTTTGCATATATATAATAATGAACTTTAATTTAAAAATTTGATAATGAAACGATTAAAATTAGCTGTGATAGCTTTGTTTGCGATGGTAACAGTTAGCACCGTAAACGCACAAGATGAGAATAATCCTTGGGTAGTAGGTTTTGGTGTTAATATAGTAGATGTAAGAACTTACACTACTGACTTTGGTACCAATTTTAAAGATTACATAGGAATGGCAGAATGGGGAGGTAATATGATACCTTCAATTTCTAGAATTTCTGCTGAAAAGTATTTAGAAAAAGGATTTACTTTACAACTTTCAGGGTCTTTGAATAAAATAACAACCATTGTTGATTTAGATGACGCTGATGATATTTATTGGTCTTTAGATGCTTTTGTAAAGTATGACTTAAATAATCTATTTGGAGAGACTTCTTGGTTTGATCCTTATGTAGGACTTGGTGGAGCTTACCAAACTTTAGGTGATGTAAAAGGAGGTGTTTTAGTAGGAGGCTGGGGTTTTAATACTTGGTTTAATGATAATTTTGGTTTAAACTTTCAATCTGTTTATAAACAAGGATTTGAAAGCACAGGAGCTGATGTGTTTCAACACACTGTTGGTTTAGTGTTTAAGTTTGGAGGAAAAGATACTGACGGAGACGGAGTATATGACAAAGACGATGCTTGTCCAGAAGTTGCTGGTTTAAAAGCGTTCAATGGATGTCCTGATGCTGATGGCGATGGAGTAAAAGATGCTGATGACGCTTGTCCTAATGTAGCTGGTTTAGCTGCTTTAAACGGATGTCCTGATACTGACGGAGACGGAGTAGCTGATAAAGATGATATGTGTCCTACAACAAAAGGAACAAAAGCAAATAAAGGTTGTCCAGATTCTGATGGTGATGGTGTTGTTGATAAAAATGACAAATGTCCTACAACTGCGGGTCCTTCTGCAAACGGTGGTTGTCCTTGGCCTGATACTGACGGAGACGGAGTATTAGACAAAGATGATAACTGTAAAAACGAAGTAGGTCCAGCATCTAACAACGGATGTCCTGAGCCAGTAATTAAAGATGAAGCTAAAAAATCTATTGGAGCATTTGCTAAAAAGATTTTATTCAACTCTGGTAGAACTTCTTTCAAAGTAGGTGTAGCTAGACAATTAGATGGTATTGTTAAAGTAATGAATGAATACCCAAGAGCTAATTTTGCGATAGAAGGTCATACTGATAGTGCTGGTAGAGCTTCAAGTAATATGAAGTTATCTCAAAGAAGAGCTGAAGCTGTTATGAAATACTTTGTAAGACACGGTATTGACGCTTCAAGATTAACCGCTAAAGGTTATGGTGAAGATATGCCAATTGACACAAATAAAACAAGAGCAGGTAGAGCTAATAACAGAAGAGTAACGGTTAAAGTTTCTAACTAATACAATTCTAAGTTTTACAAACTTAAAATAATTAAAACCTCATCATTTTTTGATGAGGTTTTTTTATGAATAAAACCGAGTATTGAGTCAGAGAAAAATAATGGAAAACGCTTTTTCAATTCCATTAAATATTTTACCTTTGCACCTTAAAAAGAAGGTTCGTCTTTCACAAAAAAATAAATAACTTTAATTAGATAAATATGTCTACAATAACAGGTAAAGTATCTCAAATTATTGGTCCAGTAATTGATGTTGAGTTCAATTCAGAATCAGAATTGCCAAAAATTTACGATTCATTAGAAATTACAAAAGCAGATGGTTCTCTTTTAGTTTTAGAAGTGCAATCTCATATTGGAGAAGATACAGTACGTACTATTTCTATGGATGCTACGGATGGATTAAGCAGAGGAACAGAAGTAAGAGCTACAGGGAATCCGATTCAAATGCCAATTGGTGATGATATTTACGGACGTTTGTTCAATGTTATTGGAGATGCCATTGACGGTTTAGGAGATTTACCAAAAACAGGTAAAGACGGAATGTCAATTCACAGAAGCGCACCTAAGTTTGAAGATTTATCTACATCAACAGAAGTATTGTTTACTGGAATTAAAGTAATCGATTTAATTGAGCCGTATGCAAAAGGAGGTAAAATTGGATTATTTGGAGGAGCAGGAGTTGGTAAAACAGTACTTATTCAAGAATTAATTAACAATATCGCAAAAGGACACGGAGGTTTATCTGTGTTTGCAGGAGTTGGTGAAAGAACTCGTGAAGGAAATGATTTACTTCGTGAAATGTTAGAGTCT
>CAMZMA010000257.1 GCA_947311815.1 uncultured Flavobacteriaceae bacterium | reverse complement strand
GCATCAACCAACAACCACTTTTTGTTTACGGTGTTTTTGTTAGCCGATACTGTTTTGTAACTTAATGTGTTCATTACACTTTTAGTTTTTGTCTATTAATAAATATTTTTTGTCCTTAAAAAAGGACTGCAAAAATACAATTAATTATTTGATTAACAATGCGCTTGATAAATAAATTTACATCCTAAAAATGTTAAAATAAAAGAGCAAGAATTAACATATTATTAAGAATTGAAACAAGTAGTTTTGTGAATACAATTTAATTGTAGCTTTTTTTTACAACTATCAAAATTACAGCTCTTTAAGAATTTATTACCTATGAAAAATCAACTCCTTATTTTACTATGTATTTTTGTGCTTCAAATAACATCAGCTCAAAAAAAAATATATATCACAAAAACGATTAAAGGAAATGATTTCCCTAAAATTGATGGAGTGCTAGATGATGAAATATGGAATACGATTTCTTGGGGAGCCGATTTTATTGAAAATAATCCAGACGAAAATACACCGCCAACTTATCAAACAAAATTTAAAATTTTATACGATGCAAAGTTTTTATATGTTGCTATTAGATGTTTTGATGAGCATCCAGAAAAAATAGAAAACAGACTTTCTAGAAGAGATGGTTTTGCGGGCGATAGGGTAAATGTTGTGATAGATAGTTATCACGACAAACGTACTGCTTTTGTTTTTACCGTAACAGCTGCTGGTGTTAAAGGCGATGAATTCGCTACTAAAAACGGTGGTAATTGGGATGCTAGTTGGAATCCTATTTGGTACACAAATGCCGTAATTGATGCAAAAGGATGGACTGCAGAAATGAAAATTCCGTTTAGTCAATTACGATTCGGAAAAGCCAAAGAACAAATTTGGGGATTGAATGTAATTAGGCAAATATTTAGAAAAAACGAACGGTCATTATGGAATCGTGTACCTGCTGATGCTGGTGGTTTTATAAGTGAATCGGGCGAATTACGTGGTTTGATAGACTTAAAACCACAAAAACAATTAGAAATTCAGCCTTTTACAACATTACAATACGATACGTACCCGAAGCAAACAGGAAATCCGTTCAAAAACGGAAATGACGTGAGAATTAATGGCGGAATTGATGCAAAAATTGGAATTACCAATGATTTGACCTTAGATTTAACCATCAATCCAGATTTTGGACAAGTAGAAGCTGATCCTGGAAGTTTTTCGTTAGACGGATTTCAGATATTTTTACCAGAAAAACGACCCTTTTTTGTTGAAAATAAAAATATTTTTGATTACAAATTTGCCGATGGAAGAGACAATGTTTTTTATAGCAGAAGAATTGGCGGAAATCCCCACGGAAATGTAAGTTTACTTGCTGGCGAGTATGTAAACATCCCTCAAAACACAACCATTTTAGGCGCTGCAAAATTTTCTGGAAAAACAAAAAGCGGTTGGTCTATTGGCTTGTTAGAAAGTGTTACCTCAAAAGAGTTTGCAGAAATTGATAACAACGGAACTCGAACTGAAAAACTGGTAGAACCGTTAACCAATTATTTAGTACTTAGAACTCAAAAAGATTTTAATAATAAAAATTCGTACATAGGCGGTATTTTTACAGCTACCAATCGAAACTTAGAAAATAGCTTTAGCAAATTACATACTGCTGCATATTCTGGTGGATTAGATTTTAGACATTCTTGGAAAAATAGGATCTTTTATTTACAGGGAAATGTAATTATTAGTAAAGTGTTAGGAAGTAAAACTTCTATCGAAAAAACACAAAAACTACAACGACATTTGTTTCAAAGAGTAGGTGCCGATTATTTAGAAGTAGATCCAAATAGAACTTCGTTAACGGGTACAGGCGGGAAAATAGAATTTGGTAAATCGGGCGGAAATAATTGGCGATATCGAGCAGGTGTTGTTTGGCAATCGCCAGAATTAGAATTAAATGACATTGGTTTTTTAAGAAATACAGATAAAATTAAACAATATGCATTGCTTAGATATCAGTCATTAAAACCATCAAAAAATTACAGAAATGCTTCGGTAGAACTAGAATACAATAATGATTTCGATTTTGGAGGAAATTACAATAATTCTGATATAAAATTAAAAGGAAAAATAACGTGGAAAAACAATTGGTGGTCAGAAATGAGTATTGGCACAAAAACAAGATTGTTTTCAAACTCCTTTTTAAGAGGCGGTCCACGGTGGAGAACATCGCCTAGAAAATATCTTTTTGTATCTAGTGGAACAGACAGACAAAAGAAATTTAATACAACTTTTAGGTATATTAGAGCTTTTATAAAAGATAATTCTTACGGATTCAAAATGTACCGATTGGGAATTAATTATCAACCTAGTAATTCGTTAAATTTGTCGTTAAACACTTCTTTAAGAAAGAGTCCAAATAAAGCACAGTTTGTTACGCAGCGTGTTTTTGGAGCAGACACAAAATACATTTTAGGCGAAATCGATTATATAACTTTAAACACTTCTTTACGAATAAATTATAGTCTAAATCCGAATTTATCTGTACAATTTTACGGTTCGCCATTTATTACCAAAGGAACCTATACAAACTTTAATTTTGTCACAAATGCAACGGCTAAAAATTTAAACGACCGAGTACGTTGGTACAATACGAATCAGATTTCTGTAATAAATAATAGTTATTCTATTGATGAAGATGTAGATGGAAATGAAGATTATTCATTTAGAAATCCTGATTTTACTTTTGTTCAGTTTCAGTCTAATTTAGTAGTTCGATGGGAATATATTCCAGGATCAGAAATCTTTTTGGTGTGGTCTAGAGGAATTGCAGGAAGCGCAAATGCACATCAATCTTTGCTAAAATCAATTAAAAACCAAATTTTTAGCCGTTGCATTTGTGACAAAATTAAAGTTTGTATAGGTTCCTTTGGTAATAAATGGCGAACCGTAAAATTGTACAGATAAATTCGGATTTAGACTATAATTTATTCGTAAAGAAGTGTTTAAAGT
>CAMZMA010000256.1 GCA_947311815.1 uncultured Flavobacteriaceae bacterium | reverse complement strand
TTGTTGTTTTTGCTTCCTGCACGCATCCAAATAGTGCCTCATTGACCTGAAATATCACTAAAAAGATGCTCTAATCTATCGCCTTCAAAAGTAACTTTTTCAGCAAGTGTTCCGTTTACGTGTAAGGTTGCATCTTTATCAACAATCAAACCAGAATTGGCATGAAAATGTATTTTTGCTCCAGCATCAACAGTTAGTGTTTTTGTGGCGGGTACTGCTGCGTATCCGTAGATTACATAGGGTTTTGTATTGGTAAAAGTGAGTTCGCTATTGGTTAAAAAACGTCCTTTTATAGAGGTTGCTTGTCCATCTAAGGTAAGTGTATCAATTTTAAAATTGGTAGGGTTTCTGCCGGGGTAAATAAAATGTGCATCTTTTACCAAAGTCACCAAATTTACATGTTGCTGGTTGTTGCCGTTATCGAACAAAATTTTATCGGTGTATAGCGGATTCGGAACGGAGTTTATATCAATCGTAGTTTCTACAAACACATAAATACTGTCTTTTGCCAAAATATCGATATTGGTAAAATTTTTGCCTGCAATTCCATCAACATTCAATCTGTAATGAGAATTGTTTCCGTTTTCTAACTGAATGGTAGGAATGGTAATGTCTTTATTACTGCGGTTGTAAATTTTTAGGTTGTAAGTAGCAGAACCTATGTTGGTAAAAATGGTATCGAGATACACGGTGTCTTTAGAAAATTCGAGTTTGCCAAAACTAGGCACCGTATCAAAATCTTTTCTACACGAAGTGATAGAAATGAGTGCAATAATAGCTAAAATTGATAAGGTTTGTTTCATTGTTTTGGTGTCTAAAATGATAACTTTATAAATGTTTTTTTATTGTTTTGCAATTACAGGTGTTTGATTTTTAGGTATAATACATAAGTCTTATTTCTCGTGTCTTATATCTTTCATCACTTAATTAACTCAATTTCAAAAATTTTACCCCAGTGTTTACCTGTTACAAATAATCGATTGTTTTTTTTATCGAAAGCAATACCGTTTAACACATCATCTTGATCTTTTAAAGAGTGTGTTTTTTTCATTTCTTTCACCACATTTTTTAAATCGATAACACTTTCTACAATTCCTGTGTTTGGATCTACAATTAAAATGGCTTCTTGCTGCCATTTGTTAATGTATATTTTACCGTTAATATATTCAATTTCATTCAGATTATTTAACGGGTATTTATTGGTATAAACCTGTATATTTCTTTTTTCTTTTAATGTTGATGGATCTAAAAACCAAATTTTGTTGGTACCATCGGTTTTAATCAGTTCTGTGTTGTTGTGCGTTAATCCCCAACCTTCTTTACTTGCTCCGTAAGCAAATTCTCCTTCTTGTGTAAAGGTTTTTAAATCGTAGATAAAACCTTTTTTGCTTTCCCAAGTTAACCAATAAATTTTATTGTTGAAAATGGTCATTCCTTCGCCAAAATATTTCGATTCTAAATCTTGTTTTTGTAAGACTTTACCTGTTTGTAAAGCTACTTTTCTAAGCGATGATTTTCCTCTGCGTCCTGTAGTTTCATATAAAAAACCGTTGTAAAATTCTAAACCTTGAGTATAAGCACCTGTATCATGCGGAAAAGAATTGATGATTTTTGAAGTATATTTTGTAGGAGCTTTATTGGCAAAAACTTCAAAAAAACTATTTACTTTTTTTGTTTTCCCGGGATAAAAGACCAATGCAGAAAGTGCTTGCTTACCCAAACCTGTTGTTAAGGTGTTAATTGTTGCGGTGTTGTTGTTACTACTGATGCGTTTTCCGTTTACAAAAAATTGAACAGAATCAATAGGTTGATTATTTTTTTCAGTAAGAGAAGCGTTCAAAGTGGTGTTAAAAACAGTTTTTTTAGCAACCTTTAAATGAAACTTGTACGGAGAATTACACGAAGTAAAAACGATTGTAATTAGGAACACCAAAGATAGTTTTTTATAAATTTTCATCATTGAATTTTAAAATAGACATTTACAGGCACAAATTAAGTAATTTATTTGTTTGTAAATTAAAAAAATAGGTTAAATTTGCACCCTGAATTAGCAAATAGCTGATTTTTAGTGAAAAGCCTTACCAACTAATCACTCAATTAAAAAGAATAAAACAATATTTAAAAGTCATTTAAGATGAAAAAAGGAATACATCCAGAAAATTATAGAATGGTAGCTTTTAAAGATATGTCTAACGGAGATGTGTTTTTAACAAAATCTACTGCAAATACAAAAGAAAATTTAGAAGTAGATGGTGTTGAATATCCATTAATTAAATTAGAGATTTCAAGAACTTCTCATCCGTTTTACACTGGTAAATCTAAATTGGTTGATACTGCAGGACGTATCGATAAATTTAAAAGCAAATACGCAAAATTTAAAAAATAATTTTTTAAATCGTACATATTTAAAAGCTTCAACATTGTTGAGGCTTTTTTTATGTGCAAAAAAATGTATTTTTACGACTATTTAATTTTAGTACCATTTTTTTAATCAACCATGAGAAACAAAATTATTTTTAGTGTCGTTTTTATCAACCTTTTATTGGTTGGATGCGTTTATTTTATTCCTTCCGTA
>CAMZMA010000255.1 GCA_947311815.1 uncultured Flavobacteriaceae bacterium | reverse complement strand
TTCCATAAAACAGCCGTCATTTGGGCTGTGTTTTTATTATTTATCGCTCAAATTTACCCCTATTTTTAGCGATAAAACAAGTTTATTCGGCTCAAAATTTAAAAACTCAAAAAAAACAATGATGACTATGAGGTGTTAAACTAGAAATCTAAAGGTTCGACCTAAGAAAAATTAGAAAAACCAATACAATATCCTCGTTATCAAAACAGTTATGATTCCTAGCTTGTTGTAAATTTATTTTTTTGAATAAATTTTATGCTTTTTCGGGTAAAAAACCACTAAACACGCAATCTGTATCGCTACAATTTTTTAAAGGAACTCGTTCCTCTAAAAAATTTTATTCTAAATTTCGATTATTAATTACACGAACCTCTATTCGTACATTTTTTCTCTTAACGCTTTAATTTTTGGATCGGTTAAATACTCTTCAAAAGTACTATATCTATCAATCACACCTTTTGGAGTAATTTCTATAATTCTGTTGGCAACCGTTTGTGCAAACTCATGATCGTGTGTAGAAAACAACACGGTACCTTTAAAGTTAATTAACGAATTATTTAAAGATTGTATCGACTCTAAATCTAAGTGATTGGTCGGTTCGTCAAGTAATAGAATATTGGCTCTGGTCATCATCATTCTAGAAAGCATACAACGTACTTTTTCGCCTCCCGATAAAACGTTACTTTTCTTTAAAGCTTCTTCGCCAGAAAAAATCATTTTTCCTAAAAAACCACGTAAAAACACTTCTTCACGTTCTAATTCTGTTTTCGCATATTGACGTAACCAATCTACCAAATTCAATTCACCGTCTTGAAAGAAAGATGAATTATCTAAGGGTAAATAAGATTGAGTTGTGGTAACTCCCCAAGAAAAAGTACCTGCATCCGCCTGTTCATTTCCAGAAATAATTTGATAAAAAGCAGTAACTGCTCTAGAATTTTTAGAAATAACAGCTACTTTATCGCCTTTGTTTAAATTAATATCAATATTTTTAAATAATGGTGTGCCTTCGAAATTTTTTTCTAAACCTTCTACATTTAAAATTTGATCTCCTGCTTCTCGTTCTCTTTCAAAAATAATAGCAGGATATCTTCTGCTAGATGGTTTTATATCTTCTACATTTAATTTTTCAATCATTTTTTTACGTGAAGTTGCCTGTTTAGATTTGGCAACATTGGCAGAAAAACGACGGATAAATTCTTCTAATTCTTTCTTTTTATCTTCGGCTTTTTTGTTTTGTTGTGAGCGCTGTTTTGCCGCTAATTGACTTGATTCATACCAAAATGTATAATTACCCGAATAGTGATTTATTTTGCCGTAATCAATATCAGAAATATGCGTACAAACTGCATCTAAAAAGTGTCTATCATGCGATACAACAATGACACAGTTTTCATAATTTGCTAAGAAATTTTCTAACCAAGCAATGGTTTCAAAATCTAAATCATTGGTAGGTTCATCCATAATTAACACATCAGGATTGCCAAATAATGCTTGCGATAACAACACACGTACTTTTTGTTTTCCGTCTAAATCTTTCATCAAAGAATAGTGTAAATCTTCTTTAATACCAAGGTTAGACAACATGGCAGCAGCATCAGAATCTGCATTCCAACCGTTCATTTCTTCAAAAGTAACTTGAAGTTCGCCTATTTTTTCGGCATTTTCATCGGTATAATCGGCATACAATGCATCCATTTCTTTTTTAATAGCAAACAACTCTTTGTTTCCCATTACTACGGTTTCTAAAACGGTAATTTCATCAAACTCAAAGTGATCTTGCGTTAAAACCGACATTCGTTTGCCTTTTTCTAAATGCACAGAACCCGATGTTGGCTCTTGCTTGCCCGAAAGAATTTTTAAGAATGTAGACTTACCAGAACCATTGGCTCCAATAATTCCGTAGCAATTACCTTGTAAAAACTTGGTATTCACTTCATCAAACAACACACGCTTACCAAACTGAACCGATAAATTAGAAACTGATAACATTTTACTATTTTTTAAATTTTTTGCAAAAGTAAGCAAAAGCTACATGAATTCAAGTATCTAAACATTCATTTTTAACTCATTTTACTCATCAAAATACCATTCTTTTAACAACGTATTAACAATAAACTACTTTATAGATGTTTATTTTTGCTTAATATAATTTTCAGAACCCTATATGATTGGTAAAATTAATAATATTCCCTTTTTGCTCCTCCTTTTAATACTTGTAGGTTGTACTACAAATCCTCCCAAAAAAAGCACTTATTTTGGAGGAAAAATTATCAATCCTAAATCTAAATTTGTAATTCTATATCAAATGGAAAAAGCAATGGATACTTTTTTCTTAGATACCAATAATAAATTTTTGAGTAAAATTGATATCAACTCAGAAGGGATTTATTATTTTAAATACGGACCTGAATTTCAGTTTTTATATTTACACCCTCAAGATAGTTTATTAATTCGATTAAACACGTGGGATTTTGATGGCTCTTTGGTTTTTAGTGGTAAAGGAGCTGCTAGAAATAATATGCTTATTGATTGTTTTTTAGAAGCCGAAAAAGATAATCATATTTTTCACAATCAACGTCAATTATCACCAACAATATTAAAACGTCTTGTAGATTCTATCAAGATCCTAAAATTAGAAAAGTACGCAAATTTTATTGAACATAATCCTAATGAATCAAAAGGATTTAAAGAGGTTTTAAAGATTGCGCTTACTTTTCCTCTGTATAATAAACTTGAAAAATATCCTATTTCTCATAAAAAATGTGGTAAAAGCCATACAAAAGAACTTGCTGAACTAACTTCGTTTTATGAGCACAGAAAAAAGATTGACATCAATAAAGATTCGTTGATGTATTTTTACGCATATTCTAGATATGTAACCAATTATTTATACAATTTAGCATATGAAAAAACGCATAATTTTTCATCAGAATTCACAAAAAACCTACTGTATATTATAAATGACAAGATTAAAAGCGAAAAAACAAGAAACGAATTACTAAACCAAACCATAATTTCTCATTTTTACAACCAATCTAGTTGCACTAATTATACCGATGTGTTTTTTACATTTTTTAAACTAAACACTAGTATTCAACAAAAAAAAGAAGTACAACGTTTATTAAACGATACCAAGTTAGTTAAAACTGGCGAAAAAATAGATGATTTTTTAATTACAGATTTTAGTAATAGTAAACAATCTATCAAACAAATTATTAAAGGAACACCATCGTTTTTGTTATTTTGGAATTCAGCATATGTAAGCCCCGAATTTGTTGCTACTAGAATTAACTTTTTGCAAACTAAATACCCGAAAATTAAATTTATTCAAATTAAAATTAATGGAAACATCGACGATAAAATTAAGAAATTAGATATTAAAACCCAATTTTTTATTGATAGTTTAAGTGATGCAAACGCTTTTCTTACCAGTAAATTTCCTAGAACAATACTTGTCAATAAAAAAGGAATTATTGCTAACGGATTCGCTTCGTTAAACTCAAGAAAAATACACAAGCAATTAGCAAATTTACAAAAAGAGTAAGTTAGAGCCTTTCTAAATAAAATTACTGTACCTTTGCCCGATTTTATTTTACAGATAGTGTAAGAAAAAATCATGAGCGATTAATAATTAGGATTTACGGAAGAGGCATCTGTGAATCTACAAAAACACAGACATGTCAACATTTTTAGAATTGGGTCTTAAAGACTCAATAACCAAGGCTTTAATAGACTTAGGTTATGAAACACCAACCGTAATACAGGAAAAAGCAATTCCGCAAATTATTTCATCAACTACCGATTTAAAAGCATTTGCACAAACAGGTACAGGTAAAACTGCTGCTTTTAGTTTGCCTATTTTAGAACAAATAGACGAAAATAGTAAGAATACACAAGCTATTATTTTATCTCCAACAAGAGAATTAGCGATTCAAATAGGGAACAACATTAAAGATTTTGCAAAATACTTGCCTAAAGTAAAAGTAGCAACAGTTTATGGAGGTTCTAATATTCAGGATCAAATAAGAGACCTTAAAAGAGGCGCTCAAATCGTTGTAGGAACTCCAGGAAGAACCGTAGATTTAATTAATAGACGCGCTTTAAAGCTAGGAAATGTACAATGGCTAGTATTAGATGAAGCCGATGAAATGCTAAATATGGGCTTTAAAGATGAGCTTGATAAAGTATTAGAAGCTACACCAGAAACCAAGCAAACATTATTGTTTTCGGCAACGTTTCCTAGAGAAGTAGAAGCTATTGCAAGAAATTATATGACTACGCCTGTAGAAATTACATCGGGTCAAAAAAATCAAGGATCAGATGATGTAGCGCATGAATATTACATGGTTTCAGAAAGAACTCGTTATCCTGCGTTAAAAAGAATTGTTGATGTAAATACCGATATTTATGCCATCGTTTTTTGTAGAACTCGTAGAGAAACACAAGAAGTAGCTAACAATTTAATTAGAGATGGTTATGTTGCTGATGCACTTCATGGCGATTTATCTCAAGCACAGAGAGATTCTGTAATGGGTAAATTCCGTAAAAAAACAGTACAAATCTTAGTAGCAACTGATGTTGCCGCTCGTGGATTAGATGTAACCAATTTAACACACGTGATTAATCATAAATTACCAGACCAAATAGAAAACTACACACACCGTAGTGGTAGAACTGGTAGAGCAGGTAGCAAAGGAATTTCGGTAATCTTAGTAAGCAACAAAGAAAAAGGAAGAATTAGAGCGATTGAGCGTATTATAAAAAAGAAATTTATTGAAGGAAAAGTGCCTTCTGGTAAAGAAATTTGCCAAAATCAATTGATGCATTTAATTGATAAAGTACAAAATACCGAAGTAAACGAATCTCAAATTGCTGAGTTTTTACCTAGCATTTATGAAAAATTAGAAGGTTTAAACCGAGAAGAATTGATTCAAAAATTTGTTTCTTTAGAGTTCAATACTTTCCTTTCTTATTACGAAAACGCAAACGATTTAAACAATTTATCATCTAGAGATAGTGCTAGAAGAACTACGGATGAAAATATGACGCGTTTCTTTATCAATATTGGTAGAAAAGACAGTTTAAATCCTGGTAAATTAATCGGATTGATTAATGAGCAAAATATTGGCGATAAAGTAGATATTGGTTCTATTGATATTTTAGACACTTTTTCTTTCTTTGAAATTGATAAAAATTATCAAGAAAAAACATTAGAAGCATTTTTAAATAACGAACCCGATTTTAACGGAAGATCTGTAAATATAGAAATCACCAAAAAAGAACGTTCTGGCGGCGGTGGCGGAAGAAGACGTGGTAAAAAATCTTTCGGAAATAGAGATGGTGGTGGCTTTGGAAGAAGACGTAGCAAAGAAACCTCTAGCAGAAGAAGCGAAGGTTTTTCTGATAAAAAGCGTAGAAGCTCTGACAGACCAGATAGAGGAACTCAAGATAAAAGAACTGGCGGATTCGGAAGAAGACGTAGAGAAAGATAAAACTTATCCTGAATTATTCAATAAGTTTCATAAAAAAACCGAGAAGTTTTCTCGGTTTTTTTATGCTTTAAACCTGAGTATTCTATGATTAAATAGTCGTTCCTTAAAAAACAAGTTTTTTATATCTCATCAATAGGGAAGAAATTAGATTATAGAGCCAAGAGTTTACCTCTTGTTTTAATTTTCT
>CAMZMA010000254.1 GCA_947311815.1 uncultured Flavobacteriaceae bacterium | reverse complement strand
CCGTTACTCGTGTCATTGCGAGGACGTAGGACGTGGCAATCTCTCCTATTATAACTTCAACTAAAAATAATTACAGCTTTATATTGACAGATTACCCTGTCTGCCGACAGGCAGGTTCGGTCATGCTTCCCTCGTAAAGACGGTTTTTCTTTCGTTTCGACTTCGCTCAACGACCTATACTCAACGAACATTCGTGAAAATCATTTAAAACTGAAAATAAATAAATGATGTTTTTTCTGCTGCTGATGCGTAATACAAAATTACAAATGTGAGCAACACATAAAATACATATCTATATTTTTTATTCAAAATTACAGGAATTTCTCCTTTTCTAGAAAACCATTCTACTAAAATAAAAAACAGCAACAACGGAAACATTCTTTTTTGTCTAATTACACTCGGTAAAAATACATCCGAAGTAAAAATTTGCTGTATATAATCGATTGCAATCGTAACAGAATCTGCTCTAAAAAACACCCACGCCAAAGTGGTTAAACCAAATGTAATGAGTATTTGGAAAAGCTCTTTTACAGACGGAAACCAGCTATTTTCGGCAACTTCACCTAAATGGTTTCTGTTATTGTTGGTCAATAATAGAGGTAGAAAATAGAGTGCGTTTAATCCGCCCCAAACAATAAACGTCCAATTGGCTCCGTGCCAAAATCCGCTGACTAGAAAAATGACAAACACATTTCTTATTTGTTTCCATTTATTGCCTCTAGAACCTCCTAACGGAATGTACAGATAATCTCTAAACCACGTGGATAACGAAATGTGCCAACGACGCCAAAACTCTGCAATATCTCTAGAAAAATACGGATAGTTAAAGTTTCGCATTAAATCGAAGCCAAATAAACGTGCTGTACCAATGGCAATATCAGAATATCCAGAGAAATCGCCATAAATTTGAAAAGCGAAAAATACAGCTCCGATAACTAAGGTAAATCCTGATTGATCTTGATAATTGGCGAAAATATCGTTTACATAGGTAGCACAATTATCGGCAATGACTACTTTTTTAAACAATCCCCAAAGGATGAGTTTCATTCCTGAAACAGCTACATGGTAATCAAATTTTCTCGACTTATAAAATTGTGGCAGTAAATGGGTAGCTCTTTCAATTGGTCCCGCCACTAATTGCGGAAAGAAAGAGACAAAACTAGCAAAGGCGATAAAATCTTTGGTGGGTTGTAGTTTTTTTCGATAGACATCTATGGTGTAACTTAGTGTTTGAAACGTGTAAAATGAAATTCCGACTGGTAAAATAATGTTTAACGAACTTTTGTGCATGGTAACGCCCATGTTTGCCCATGCTTCTACCCAATTATCAATAAAAAAATTGTAATATTTAAAGAAACCTAATAAGCCTAAATTGAACACTAAACTCATCCAAAGCAAATATTTTCGTTTTTGTTGCTGTTCCGTTTTTTCTAATTGTAAACCCATGGTGTAATCTACCAAAGTGCTTAGTACAATTAGAAATAGAAACCGCCAATCCCACCAGCCATAAAATACATAACTGGCAATTAAAATAAGGATGTTTTGTGTTTTTAATTGTTTGAACACAAACCAATACAGCAGAAAAATTGTTGGCAGAAAAATGAGAAATTCTATGGAGTTGAAGAGCATGATTAATTAGTTTTTAGAACAGTATTTATTTCATCAGAAAATATAAATGATCCTTTTTTATTTAAATGGTCTTTATCATAAAATAAAGTGTCATTCAAAGAGAAACTACTGTAATTTAACATTTTGATATTCGAAAAATAATTTTGACAGTAGTTGTTTAAAAAGCGTAAATTTTCTTTAGTATCTCCTTTAAAAATCGGCGTGTTTATAAATATCAATTGGATATTATTTTCGGTACATAATTGCGCAATTTTATTTAAATACTTCAATTGTAAATTTGATATTTTAGAATTTAATTGCTTTGTTTTTTCAATTCTATTTAAAGTGTCCTTTGCAATATTATTTCCTTTTAGTTCTCTAAAATAGCCTATTTCTAAGCTAGAAATTGGTGTGTTTTTATTTAGTTGTAGCACTTTTTTTCCTTTTATATATAAAATAGCATAATAGGATTTAAGAAACTGTATCGGATTTAATTTAAACAATAAAAATAATTCTTTAACAGACATTAAATAGTAATAATTTGGCAATTTAAATGATATATTTTCATCTTCTTTATACCACTTTTCTACATTATTTATAATATTGTGAGTAGATACACTTAGTATTACTTTTTTTATTTTATTTTTTTTTACAAACTTCCTTAATTTCACAAAGCTGTACAAATACACTTCTGTGCTTTGTGCCATATTTAAAGAATGAGCAATTATACTATCATTTAATGCAGTTTCTGTATGTGAATCTCCTAAAATTAGAATTTCTTTATTTAAATTATTATTTATCGGATTTTTGTTTGAAAAAACCTGTCCAATTAAAACAATAAATCCAAAATAAATTAGATTAAAGTAAATCGTAATTTTAAGTATTTTCTTTAAAAAAAATTTCATAAAATAGTTTTATTATAAATTTCTAAAAGCATTTTAGAAACCCTTTTAAGAGAATGATTTTTATTTATTTTTTT
>CAMZMA010000253.1 GCA_947311815.1 uncultured Flavobacteriaceae bacterium | reverse complement strand
TAATCTTTTAAAGCTTGTTCTAAAAAATTACTACCTAAAGTGTTGGGTCTAATAGCGGCGTATTTTGTTTGATGAAACGAATATTTAGGCGTAATACGTTGTTCATTCCATAAAAGTTCTTGCCCAATTAATAAACTGGTTCCTGTAGCATTTGCTAAAACGTCTCCCCAAGAAGCTCCCCAGTTTTTAGAATAACCATCAAAAATTTCTACAATAGATTGATAAAAAAAACCAAAAGTTGCCCCATATATTAATTGATTTTTTTTTGAAACTCCAGACCAATCTAATACTTGCATACCTGCTTTTCCTACAGCATACGTAGTTGTAAAATGACCAAATTTATCAAGTTGTTTCCACTCATTATTATCATCGATAAAATGAAATTTAGATTTCGGATAATCTGCATACCAAAGCTGATTTAATGCAACCAAACTCCCTACCGATAAAATTCCTGTTGTAATGGCAACAGAATTTCTTCTAGTTGAATTTAGCGTATCAGATTTTTTCCAAAAAGAACTCGTTTTTTGAGCTGATAAAGAAAATGTTATCAAAAAAATTACTAAAAAAAATATTTTTTGTCTCAATTGTAGCAATATTATTTTTTATGTTAAACTCACAACTCACAACTCGTAACTAAATTTACCGCCTAATTCCCTGTCTATTTATCCAACGCTGATATTTTGCAGCATTTCTATTATGTTGCGCCAAAGAACTAGCAAAATCATGAAAACCAAATTTATCAGTACTTGCACACATAAAATAATAATTGTGTTTTTTATAGTTTAAAACGGCATCAATTGCCGAAATATCGGGCATCGAAATTAATGTTGGCGGTAAACCTTTGTATTTGTAAGTGTTGTAAGGCGAGTTAATTTTTTTATCGGCATTCAGCACTCTTTTGATTACAAAATCGTGTCCTTTTATTTCTTTTACGGCAAAAATTAAGGTTGGGTCTGCTTGTAAGGGCCATCCATTTTTTAGGCGATTTAAATACAAACCTGCTACAATAGGTCTTTCAGATTTTTGTGCGGTTTCTTTTTGGACAATAGATGCTAAGGTAATAACTTCGTCTTTTGATAATCCAATCTTTTTTGCTTTTTGTGTTCTTGATGAATTCCAAAACCGTTGATATTCTTTCAACATTTTTGCTCTAAATTTCTTTGGAGAAATCGTCCAATACACTTCGTATTTATTAGGTATGTACATACCCAAAGCCGATTTTTCTGAAAAATGATATTTATTTAAAAAAACGGTGTCTTTCATCACTTGTAAAAGAGCAATAGAATCTGCTGCTATTTGTTGCGAAACTCTTCCTGCTAATTTTTCTAAAGTATCTTGATTGTTAAATGATATTTTTATAGGCGTTTGATTACCACTTCTTAATAAATTAACAACTTCATTTAAAGACATTCCTTCCTTTAGTTGGTACAAACCTCCTTTAATTTTAGTTACTTTTTTTAGCTGTGTTACCCAGTTAAAATCATCAATATTTTTGATAAAAGGGCGGAGTTTTTTTGCTACATCATTTGTGCTGTCAGTAGTTTTTATATAGAGTTTACCTGTTTGTAATACACTTTTCCCATATATTTTTTGATAAAAATGAATGCTGATAATTCCGCCAATGCTAAAAATTAAAAGAATAAGTATGTAAAGAGTTTTTTTATTCATTGAGTAGTTGAAATAAAATTTCGTTTTTATAGGTTCCGTTACTTAAAATCCAATCTTTTTTAATGCCGATTTCAATAAAGTTGTATTTGCTAAATAGCTGAATACTTTTCACATTATCTGAGGTAATATTTGCATACAATTGATGTAAATTAAGATGTGTAAAACAGTACTTAATAAGTAGTTGTAATGCTTCGGATGCAAATCCTTTTTCTTGGTATTTTGGTTCAATTAAAATACCAATTCCTGCTCTTTTGTGTTGCGGATTAAAGTCAAACAAATCAATCATACCCAATCGGTTTTTTGAAGATGTTTCTTCAATAATAAGGCGTAATTGTTTGGCTTCGTAAATATCTAAATGAGCGTTTTCTAAATATTGTTTTAAAATAAATTTAGAAAAAGGAGTTTGTGTATGGCTAATTTCCCAATTATTTTCATCGTTTTCTATTGCAAACAAAAAGTCCAAATCTTCGGGTTCTAAAGCACGTAATACAATGTTTTTTCCTTGTAAGGTATTCATGTTAAATTGTAATGGTTCCTTTAAAAACAAAGGTAGCTGCACCTGTTAAAAATATATTGGTAAATCCTGTTTTTTCAGGTGTAAAAGATACGTTTAATTCACCTCCTTTTACCAATAACTGCACGTTATTTTTAGTTGTTTGTTTGGTTTTATACATGGCAATTGCTACCGCTGTAACACCTGTTCCGCAAGCTAAAGTTTCATCTTCAACACCACGTTCATAAGTCCTTACTTTAAAAGTACTGTTTGTTATTTTTTCAACAAAATTCACATTACTACCTTCTTTTCCGTACTTATTATTTCTGATTTTTCTACCTTCAGCAACCACATTAAAATCATCAATATTTGTTGTTAATTGCACATGATGTGGCGATCCTGTATTGGTAAAAATATAATTAGGATGCTCTATAACATCAAAAACATCAATCATTTGCAAAGAAACAATGTCGTTTTTTATGGTTGCGTGGTGCAAACCATCAACAGCAGTAAAAGTGGTAGTATTTTTAATAATTCCTAATTTTTTTGCAAAAGCAACAATACATCGTCCGCCATTGCCACACATGGTACTTTCACTTCCATCAGCATTAAAATAGATCATTTTAAAATCTGTTTCGGTATCGTTTTCTAGTAAAATTAATCCGTCTGCGCCAATTCCGAATCGGCGAAAACACATTGCTGAAATTTTGTCAGTTTTTTCTTTTGGAAAGGTTTTTGCTCTGTTATCTATCATCACAAAGTCATTTCCTGTACCGTGGTATTTGTAAAATGTTATTTCCATAAAGCGCAAATATAGGAATTTATCTGATGAATAAATACTGTTAAAAAGGGGTTAAAATCCGTTAAAAAAAGTTAAACAGATTTGAGTGAAATGTTAAAATTGTATCTTTGGTATAACAAAAAATAAAGAAAAGATTATGAAGAAAATTTTAGAAGTTTTAGGAATCGCAATTATTGGAGGTGCAATTGCTTTAGGGGGTTATACATTCTTTGTTGAAAAACCTCAAGTGATTATAGAAAGAGCTGCCGATAAAAAATTAAGCAATGTCAATGCAAATTATACAGCAACTAATTTAATTTCTGGCACACCAACTAACTTTACCGAAGCTGCAGAAAAAACGGTAAACGCAGTGGTACACGTAAAAAACACAGCGATAAAAACCAAGGTAAATCCGTGGGCAGAATTGTATTACGGACAAGGAAGTGGCACTCAAAAATATGCACAAGTAGGTACAGGAAGCGGTGTTATTATTTCTTCGGATGGTTTAATTATTACCAATAATCATGTAATTGAAGGAGCTACAGAAATTGAAATTACATTAAATAACAAAGAAAAATATCCTGCCGAATTAATTGGTACCGATCCCAATGATGATATTGCGTTGCTAAAAATTAAAACAGACAGAGAGTTGCCTTACATTCCGTATGCAAATTCGGATAATGTAAAAGTGGGCGAGTGGGTTTTGGCAGTGGGGAATCCGTATAATTTAACATCAACAGTTACCGCAGGAATCGTAAGTGCAACAGGAAGAAATTTAGAAGGCAACGGAAAAGTAGATTCGTTTATTCAAACAGATGCCGCAGTAAATCCTGGAAATAGTGGAGGAGCTTTGGTAAATACTCGTGGCGAATTGATTGGAATAAATACCGCCATTTCTTCTAGAACGGGTTCTTTTATTGGCTATTCTTTTGCAGTTCCTTCTAACATTGCTAAAAAAGTAATAGAAGATATTATGGAGTTTGGGGCTGTACAAGAAGCTATTTTAGGAATTTCTTTTGCACCTAATGAAGACGCAACTACAAACGGAGTACGAATTGTGGATCTTCCTGAAAACGGAGGAGCAAAAAAAGCAGGTTTAAAAATAAACGATATTATTATAAAAGTAAATCATGTAAAAATTACTAAATTTTCTGATTTAAAAGGACAATTAAACGAAAAAAGACCAGGTGATATTGTATCTGTAACTATTTTAAGAGATGGAAGAAAAATCACCAAAAATGTGACACTTACCAAAAAAACGATTTTTATTGTACCTCAATTAAATATAGGATTAAAAGACATTACCAAAGCCGATAAAAAGAAATTAGGAATTGATGGAGGCGCAAAAATAACCAACATTAATAATAAAAATTTAGCGTATTATGGAGTTAAAAAAGGCTATGTCATTACAAAAATTAATAGAAAACAGGTAACAACAGCTAAATCTGCCCAAGAGTTGATAGAAAAATACTACGGAAAAGGAATTATTTCAATAGAGATTATAAACCTTCAAGGAGAAATAGAACGGTATAAGTTTAGATAAGACTAAACGCTTAAAATAAGATCCGATTTGTAAAAAACAAGTCGGATTTTTTTATGCTAAAAAGTATTACGAAATCGATTGAAATAAGTATTTTTGCAACAACTTTTAACTTAAGTTCAACACAACTATGACAACAAAAACAAATTACGAAAAAGAACTACTTACACAAGCTCAAACCAGAAAAGCAACGGTAGAGTTTATCAACATTGTAAACAATTTATGGTATGAGAAATCTATCGAATTGGTTTTATTTAGAAATCCTCTTATAGACAAACGTGCTAGCGAAGTTTTAAATTTAATTGATTATGCTAAAGAGTTTGTAGCAAAACCAATTTCAATTTTCAATGCCTTAGAAATTGCCAAAGCTATTGAAATATTAGAATTACCAGCTTCAAAATTAGACATTGGTAAATTAGCATACGAGTGCCATTTGAATGAAGGAAAATGCGAAGGCAAAGTCGAATTTGTTAGAAATCAACTAAAAGACGTTGTAAAAGCAACAAGTTTTGAACCAAAAGACGTGGTTTTATACGGTTTTGGTAGAATCGGACGTTTGTTGGCAAGAGAACTCATGTCTAAAATGGGGAAAGGTTCGCAAATGCGTTTGCGTGCCATTGTAACAAGAGGCGAAATCAATAAAACAGTATTAGAAAAACGAGCATCTTTATTAAGCAATGATTCTGTTCACGGAGATTTCTTAGGAACAGTGCAAGTAGATGAAGATAACAATGCACTTATCATAAACGGTACAACCGTTCATATGATTGCTGCCAACGCACCCGAAGATATAGATTATACAAATTACGGAATTAATAACGCCTTAATTATTGATAATACAGGCGCTTTTAGAGATAAAGAAGCGTTGAGCAGACATCTTGTGCCAAACGGAGCAAGTAAAGTATTGCTAACCGCACCAGGTAAAGGTGTACCAAATATTGTGCACGGAGTAAACCATACCGAACACAATCCTGATGAAGTAGCTATTTTTTCTGCAGCATCTTGTACCACAAATGCCATTACACCCGTTTTAAAAGTTTTAGAAGATAATTTCGGCATTAAAAAAGGACATTTAGAAACCATACACGCTTATACAAATGATCAAAACTTGGTAGATAATATGCACAAAAAATACCGTAGAGGTAGAGCTGCAGCATTAAATATGGTGATTACCGAAACAGGTGCTGGTAAAGCAGTTGCCAAAGCATTACCCGCTTTAGAAGGTAAATTAACCTCAAACGCCATTAGAGTTCCTGTACCAAACGGATCGTTAGCCATTTTAAATTTGCAATTGCATAGAAATGTGACTGTAGAATCTATCAACTCAATGATAAAAAAATATGCTTTAGAGGGTAATTTGGTAGAACAAATTAAATACTCGTTAGATAATGAGTTGGTTTCTTCGGATATTATTGGCACCACAGCACCTTCAATTTTTGATAGTAAAGCAACCATTACAGATGGAGATACCATTGTAATTTATGTGTGGTATGATAATGAATATGGGTATTCACATCAAGTAATGCGTTTGGCAAAATACATTGCCAAAGTAAGACGTTTTACGTATTATTAACAATGTCATTGCGAACGAAGTGAAGTAATCTCTCTAATACGAATGTCAGTTCGATTAAAATTTTAATAAAAACTTTGTATCGAGAATAATAGTCGATAATAAATAAATGTTTTAATTTTTGTAAATTGATATAAAGCAGTGTTTTTTTAGACCTGACAGGTTTTATTTATCCGCCGTGGGGAGGAAACCTGTCAGGTCTCCGAAATAAAGTAACTCTAAAAGATTGTTGATTTTTGTCATGTACTTAAATCGAGAACAATTTTTTAACGAAATGATTTTGAAATTTTTTCAGGGTGTCAACCAAGTTTTTATCTTACAGTGAAACGGTCTTATGTCTTTTATCTAGTGCCCCTAATTAACTACTTAATACCTTTTAAATACAATTGCTCAACTTTTTCTCTTGCCCAAGGCGTTCTTCGTAAAAATTTTAAGCAAGATTTTATAGAAGGATTGTTGTTAAAGCAGTTAATGTTAATGTGTTTGCCTAATTCTTTCCATCCGTGGCTTGCTATCAAAGATGTTAAAATATCAGCTAATTTTATACCGTGTAACGGACTGTTCGGTTGTTCTAAACTCATACACAAATATAGTTGATTGTTCTAAAACCGACAGATTTTAAAGGCAGATTCTTTTAATTTTTACATTAGAAAATGTATTTTTACACGTAGAAATGAAACAACCCAAATGACCATCCAACAAAAAATACAATCGCTCAGAGTAGAGTTAAACAAACACAATTACAACTATTACGTATTAGACAATGCTACGATTTCTGATCTTGAGTTCGATCAAAAACTCAAAGAATTACAAGAATTAGAAGAACAACATCCGCAGTTTTTTGATGCCAATTCGCCCACACAACGTGTTGGAGGTAGCATCACCAAAAATTTTGACACCGTAACGCATAAAAACCGCATGTATTCTTTAGACAACTCGTATTCTAAAGAAGATTTGCAAGATTGGGAAAAACGCATCCAAAAAATGTTGGGGTCTGAGGATATTGAATATACGTGCGAGTTAAAATTTGACGGAGCATCCATCAACTTAACTTATAAAAAAGGGCAATTTGTAAACGCTGTAACTCGTGGCGACGGATTTCAAGGCGATGATGTTTCTGCCAATATTAGAACCATTAAATCCATTCCGTTATTAATTTCTGATGATTTTGTGCAGGATTTTGAAATGCGAGGAGAAATTATTTTACCACTCGACGGATTCCGAAAAATGAACGAAGAACGGATTTCAAATGATGAAGAACCTTACAGAAATCCACGAAATACCGCAAGCGGAAGTTTAAAATTACAAGACAGTACAGAGGTTGCAAAACGTCCGTTAGATTGTTTGTTGTACCAAGTTGTTACCGATGAACGCAAATACAAAACACATTTTGAGAGTTTAGAAAATGCCAGAAAAGTAGGGTTTAAAGTGCCAAAAACCATAAGTTTAGTAAAAACGATTGATAAAGTTTTTAATTTCATCAACAAGTGGGATACAAAACGCCACGATTTACCTTATGAAACTGATGGAGTTGTGATAAAAGTAAATAATTTACAGCAACAAGAAGAATTGGGGTATACCTCAAAATATCCTCGTTGGGCAATTGCGTACAAATTTAAAGCCGAACAAGTATCTACCATTTTAAATGAAATCACCTATCAAGTTGGGCGTACAGGCGCTATAACACCTGTTGCTAATTTAGATCCAGTACAATTGGCAGGAACGGTGGTAAAACGAGCATCTTTACACAATGCAGACCAAATTGCAAAGTTAGATATTAGAGAAAAAGACACCGTTTTTGTAGAAAAAGGAGGCGAGATTATTCCTAAAATTATTGCGGTAGATTTCACAAAACGTCCAACAAATTCTGTGCCTACACAATACGCTACACATTGCCCTGAATGTAAAACGGAATTGATAAGAACCGAAGGAGACGCAAAACATTATTGCCCCAATGAGTTTGGTTGTGCACCACAAATTACGGGTAGAATTCAGCATTTTATCAGCAGAAAAGCGATGGATATTGATGGGTTAGGTGGAGAAACCGTAGATTTATTACGAAAAGAAGGATTGATACAAAATTATGCCGATTTGTATGATTTACGTGTAGAACAAATCATTCCGTTAGAACGAATGGCAGAAAAATCAGCAGAAAATATAGTGGCAGGAATTGAAAAATCAAAGGAAATTCCGTTTGAAAAAGTATTGTTTGCTCTAGGAATTCGGTTTGTAGGAGAAACCGTTGCCAAAAAATTAGCAAAACACTTTAAAAGTATGGAGGCACTTATGACTGCTACTTTTGATGAACTCATTGCTGTTGATGAAATTGGCGACAGAATTGCACAAAGTATCATCGATTTTTCGAACGATTTAGGCAATATGCAACTCATTAATCGATTAAAAACTCATGGCGTTCAGCTTAAAGTATCCGCAGAAAGTTTAGAAAATCAAACCGATACCTTGGCAGGAACTATTTTTGTCGTTTCGGGTGTTTTTCATCAAATGACCAGAAATGAACTCAAAAAAGCGATTGAAGATAACGGCGGAAAAGTAAGTAGCTCAATTTCTAAAAAAACAAGTTATATTGTGGCAGGAGATAATATGGGATCGAGTAAATTAGCAAAAGCTGAAACTTTAGGAATACCTATTATTTCTGAGCAAGATTTTATAGATATGATTTCGTGATAAATGAAAAGCGATAAATGAAAAGTGAATAGTGAAAAGTGAATAGTGAAAAGTGAATAGTGAAAAGTGAAAAATGAACAGTTAAAAATGAAGAGTAACTTGTCATTGCGAGGTGTGAGGAACGAACATCGTGGCAATCTCACTATCAAAAAAATACCAAAACCATGACCAAACATACCAAAATAATCACAACATCCATTTTATTTTTAGTCGTTTTTATAGTGGATATTTGGGCAGTACAAACCAAAAACAAAGAAGCCATTATGTTGTTCAAGCCTTTGTTAATGACAACCTTGGCTGCAATTTATTTAGTGGCTGTGAATAAACCGAATTTTTGGTACGTTTCTGCACTTTTTTTTTCTTTTTGGGGCGATGTTTTATTGCTTTTTAACACTCAGTATTTTGTGCACGGTTTAGCTTCATTTTTGTTTGCGCATATTTTATACATAAAAATTTCGGCAGGTTATTTAGAGAAAGTATCTATCAAAAAAATAGCAGTTACAAGTTTTCCTTTTGTTATTTTCTTTTTTGCTTTACTAACTTTGATTTTTGCTCATTTAGGAGCTATGAAAATCCCCGTTATTTTCTACGGACTTACTATTTCTTCTTTCGGAGCGGTTACTTTATTAAATTATGTGTCAGAAAAATCGACCGCCAATTTATGGTTGTTTTTAGGAGCGATACTCTTTATTTTATCCGATAGTTTGTTGGCAATAAACAAGTTTTATCAAGCCAAAGAAATCTACGGAATTTCAATCATGATTACTTACGTAGTGGCTCAATATTTAATTTGTAAATCTATGATTGTTAGAAATGATAATTAATAAAAAGTGGTCACTTTTTTATGTGAAAAATAAAAGTGAATTGCCTAAAATGATATTTTAAAATGATATTTTTGTACTAAATATTTTATATGAAACCTATTTACTCTCTATTATTTTTCCTTTTTATTTCAAGTTGTGCTTCTAAAAAAAACAAACCAACGCTTACGTTTTTAGATGAGTATGTTGTACCCACAAAAACAACCATTAAAAACTCATTTATCGGTGGTTTATCGGGTATAGATTATGCAAACGGGCAATTTTATATGGTGGTAGATGACTCTAAAAATCCACGGTTTTTAACAGCAAATATCAGTATTAATCAAGACACTATTTCTGCAATTAAATTTACAGATGTTGTTTTTTTAAACGATACTACTCAAACTTTTTATACAGAAAATGCTTTAGATTTAGAGTCTATTTTTGTTGATGAACAAACCAACGAAATCAATTTTATTAGCGAAGGAAGTATTAGGTACAAAAAAAATCCGTTGGTTTTTTCTACGGATATTAAAGGAAATTTAAAACGAAAATATGAAGTTCCGTCAATGTTTTATGCAAAAAGTGACGCAAAACCTGTGCACAATGCTACTTTTGAAGGTTCTTCTAAAAGTGTAGATCAAAAAGGCTTTTGGGTAGCTATGGAAGCGCCGTTACAAATTGATGGAGTAGAAGCAACTTTTAAGAAAACCAACTCGCCAATACGAATTACCTATTATGATAAACAAAGCGGAAAAGCGACCAAACAATTTGCATATCAACTAGAAAATATTACTAAAAAACCAAAAGAGAAGTTTAATGTAAACGGTGTAACAGCTCTTTTAGAATATGAAAAAAATCATTTTTTTGTGATTGAAAGAACCTATTTAAGTGGCTACGGAAGTTACGGAAATATCATTCGTATTTTTAATGTTGTTATTGATGATGAAACTACAAATGTTTTAAATATCAATTCTTTAAAAGACACAAAATACACACCTGTAAAAAAAGAATTAATTTTAAATTTAGCTGATATTCAAGAGAATTTAACCGATAAAATCATCGATAATATTGAAGGCATTACTTTTGGGCCTAAGCTATCTAACGGAAAACAATCAATTATCATTATTTCTGATGATAATTTTAATAAATACGATACACAAATTAATCAGTTTATACTGTTTGAAGTGGGGTATTAGTTGTTGGTTGTCAGTTGTTGGTTGTCAGTTGTTACTCGTTCCTAATCACTAACCACTAGCTACTAACCACTAGCTACTAATCCCTAACTCCTAATCAATAATTGAAACTTTCATTTTTATATCTACAGTAGGCCATTCTTCTGGACCAACTTTTACATTGGCTATTTTATCCATGGTAGAAAAACCAGCATATACTTCGCCAAAAACCGTATGTTCATTGTCTAAATGATGAGCGCCACTTCTTTTTTGAACAATATAAAATTCAAACGGACTCGATAATTTATTCGGGTTATTTTCCCATTCTCTTGCGGCGGCTAAAGCACCGTATTTGTGTTTTCTGTTGCGTCTAAACTCGGGTTTTAAAAGATAATTCCCGTATTTATAACGTTGTTTCATCGTAAAAACATTATCAGAATTACCACCTTGTATGACAAAGTTTTTTGCCACTCGATAAAAAACGGTAGAGTTAAAATAGCCTATTTTGGTTAAAAAAATAAAATTGGCTCTGTGTATCGGTGTGTTTTTGTACAACTTAACTTTAATTTTGCCAAAATCTGTTTCAATAAGTACTTTTGTTTCTTTATTTTGCTTTCCGTATTCGGTAAAAAAAGCATCAACATTATAGTGTTTTAAGCTGTCCCAACTTTTTTCGACGGGTTTTGGTTTTTGTTGCTTTTTGCTTGTTTTTTTTAGAATTGGCTTTTCTTTTTTTACAGGTTTGCTACAACTAAAAATAAATATTGAAAGAAAAAAAACAAAAATGATTTTTAAAAACTTCATAAATGAAAATGAATTATGCTTGAATTACACCGTCAATAATGATAAGTTTTCGATCTGCCATAGTTGCCAATTCTTCATTATGAGTAACTAAAACAAATGTTTGACCAAATTTATCTCGCAAAGAAAAGAATAATTCGTGTAAATTTTTAGCAGATGCAGTGTCTAAATTTCCGCTAGGTTCATCAGCAAAAATAACTGATGGATTGTTAATTAATGCTCTAGCAACAGCAACACGTTGCTGCTCTCCACCAGAAAGTTGATCTGGTTTGTGTTCTAATCTGTGAGATAATCCTAAGAAATCTAAAATTTCAGTTGCTTTTTTTTCGGTTTCTTTTTTATCTTTTTTGGCGATAAATGCAGGAATACACACGTTTTCTAACGCGGTAAATTCTGGTAATAATTGATGAAATTGAAAGATAAAACCGATATGTTGGTTTCTAAAGGATGAAATCTGAGTATCAGATAAGTTTTTTAACGAAATTTCGTTTAAATACAATTCGTACTCTTTATTTTTTTGAGGTTTATCTAAAGTACCTAAAATTTGTAGTAAAGTGGTTTTTCCTGCTCCCGAAGGACCAACAATGGCAACAATTTCTCCTTTTTTAATGTGCAGATTTACGCCTTTTAAAACTTCTACATTGCCAAAATATTTGTGTATGTTTTTTGCTACAATCATAATTCAATTTCCTGTAGCGAATGTATTAAAAAGACTTGACTTATCAGAATAAAAAAGAAATAGGATACATTTTTAAATTCGTATCTATTTTATATTCTTTTTCAATTGGATTCAAGTATTTAAAGTTAAAAGTATAAAATGCCAAAGTTTTAACTTTGGCATTTTATTATATATTAACATCTATTTTTGGAACGCTGCCCATTTATTATTGACAGCAGCTTCTGCATCTAATAGCGATAAAACTTCATTAACAATATCTTCACTTAATTCTAAAAAAGTTGTAAAACCAACACAAGAAGCGTTAATTTCTCCT
>CAMZMA010000252.1 GCA_947311815.1 uncultured Flavobacteriaceae bacterium | reverse complement strand
GTTGTTTCAAGAAAAAGAAAACAAAAAAATTAGAATGACTATTGAAAGAAACGGAGTAGAGATGAAATTTGAGTTTCGTTTAGAAAAAAGAATTTAATAAGCTGAGTTCCTTTAAAAAAGTTTAGTGATACAGATTGCGTGTTTAGTGGTTTTTTATTCGAAAAAGCATAAATTCTATTCAAAAAAATAAATTTACAACAAGCTAGAAATTATAACTGTTATGATAACGAGGATATTGTATTTGTTTTTCTAATTTTTCTTAGGTTGAAGTCATGTTAATAAGTAGAAAGTAAACTTTTTTCTTTTTCGAGCGATACTCCTTTGTTTACATAGCCTTTAATCTGTAATCTTTTCAGCTTTATTTTGGCGTTAGAAAAAACGGTAATCGATTTATGAAAACCACCCAATCTATTGGTAGCATATGAAACTGTAATTTTACCTTTTTTACCAGGCATAATTGGTTTTTCTGGTTTTTTAGCAATGGTACATCCGCAAGAAGATTGAACTCTTGTAATAATAATTGGTTTATCACCAATGTTTGTGAATTCAAACGATCTTTTTCCGTTAGCATTTTGGTCAATTTTACCGTAGTCAATTATTTCTTTTTCAAATTTGAATTCTTGAGCAGATAAAGCTGTTACCGATAAAAATGCGAGTAAAATAAATATTGATTTCATGGTTTTATTTTTTAGAGATATATCCTTTAATTTTAATTGTTTTTCTGTTATTTTTAGCATTCGAAAAAATGGTAATCACTTTAGAAAATCCACCCGTTTTAGAAGTGTCGTATGCAACCGTAATACTTCCTTTTTGCCCAGGCATAATAGGTGCTTCGGGTTTTTTAGGAACCGCACAATCACACGATGTTTTAATGTCAGTAATTAATAAAGGAGCGTTACCAACATTGGTAAATGTAAAAATACGCTCGCCATCGCTATCTTTTGCAATTTTACCGTAATTAATCAATTCTTTATCAAATTGAAATTCTTGTGCATTGACAACTATTGATATTAAAAAGAAAAAACCAAATGTTAAAATTGTTTTCATAATTGGTGAATTACGTTGTAAAATTAAACTTTATTTTTAATACTAAAAAATCAACCACATATTTTTTGATGCGCATTGAGAATTGTATTTTTGCAGACTATATTTCAAAAATCATTCCAAAGTATGCAAATTCCTACTAAATATAACGCTTCAGAAGTAGAAAATAAATGGTACAACTACTGGATGCAACACAACTATTTTCATAGCGAAGTTGACGAGAGAGAACCATATACCATTGTAATTCCGCCGCCAAACGTAACAGGAATCTTACATATGGGGCACATGCTAAACAATACCATTCAAGATATATTGATTAGAAGAGCACGTTTACAAGGCAAAAATGCGTGTTGGGTTCCAGGTACAGACCATGCGTCTATTGCAACCGAAGCAAAAGTAGTGGCGAAATTAAAAGAACAAGGAATTGATAAAAACGACTTAACAAGAGAAGAATTTTTAAAACACGCTTGGGATTGGACAGATGAATACGGAGGTGTCATTTTAGATCAACTTAAAAAATTAGGATGTTCTTGCGATTGGGACAGAACAAAATTTACCTTAGATGATGATATGTCTGAAGCAGTCATCAAAACATTTGTAGATTTATACAACAAAGGATTGATTTATCGTGGCTACCGAATGGTAAACTGGGATCCAGAAGCAAAAACTACGCTTTCTGATGAAGAAGTAATTCACGTAGAGCAACAAGGAAAACTGTATTATATCAATTATAAAATAGTAAATAAAGACGGTTCTTCCCCTTCGGGGATTGAGGGGCTTTTGACTGTAGCAACCACAAGACCCGAAACCATTTTAGGCGATTCGGCAATTTGTATCAATCCGAATGATGAACGTTTTACACACTTAAAAGGTAAAAAAGCCATTGTGCCAATTTGTAATCGTGTTATTCCGATTATTGAAGATGAATATGTAGATGTAGAATTTGGTACAGGTTGTTTAAAAGTAACGCCCGCTCACGATGTAAATGACAAAAATTTAGGAGATAAACACAAGCTAGAAGTCATTGATATTTTTAATGATGATGCTACGTTAAATAGCTTCGGATTACATTATCAAGGAAAAGATAGATTTGTAGTTCGTAAAGAAATTTCTAAGGAATTAGAAGAAATCGGAGCGTTGGTAAAAGTAGATAATCACCTTAATAAAGTAGGAACATCCGAAAGAACCAAAGCAGTTATAGAACCAAGATTATCAGATCAATGGTTTTTAAAAATGGATGACTTGGTGCAACCTGCCTTAGATGCGGTGTTAAAAACAGGCGATGTAAAACTATATCCGAAGAAAATAGAAAACACTTATAAACATTGGTTAGAAAATATTAGAGATTGGAATGTTTCGCGTCAATTATGGTGGGGGCAACAAATTCCTGCCTATTATTTTGGCGATGGAAAAGATGATTTTGTAGTAGCTAATACTATTGATGAAGCATTAAAACTTGCGCAACAAAAAACAAACAACCAACAACTAACAACTAGTAATTTAACCCAAGATAACGATGCATTAGACACGTGGTTTTCTTCTTGGTTGTGGCCAATATCCGTTTTTGACGGAATTAGACATCCAAATAACAAAGAAATCAACTATTATTATCCTACCAACGATTTGGTTACAGGACCCGATATTATTTTCTTTTGGGTGGCACGAATGATTTTTGCAGGGTACGAATTCCGAAATGAAAAACCATTTAACAATGTGTATTTTACAGGAATTGTACGAGACAAACAAGGGCGTAAAATGTCGAAATCTTTAGGAAACTCGCCCGATGCATTACAATTAATTGAAGATTATAGCGCCGATGCTGTAAGAGCGGGAATGCTACTATTAAGTTCTGGTGCAGGAAACGATTTGTTGTTTGATGAAAGCAAGTTGCAACAAGGAAAAGCGTTTAGCAATAAAATTTTTAACGCCTATAAATTGGTAAGCGGTTGGAAAGTTGATGTAGCTTTACCACAACCCGAAACTGCAAAAATCGGATTGGAATGGTACGAAGCGAAATTTCAAAAAGCCTATGCAGAAATTGAAGATCATTTTAGTAAATACCGTTTGTCAGATGCGTTAATGAGCATGTACAAGTTAATTTGGGACGATTTCTGTTCTTGGTTATTAGAAGCTGTAAAACCTGCTTATCAACAACCAATTGATAAAGCTACCTTTGATGCGGTTGTAAAAATGTTTGAAGATAATTTAAAAATCTTACATCCGTTTATGCCGTTTTTAACCGAGGAAATTTGGCAATTAATTGCAGATAGAACGCCAGAAGATGCGTTAATTATTTCTCAATATCCAAAGCAAAAAGAAAGTGACGAGCAATTAATTGAAGAGTTTGATTTTGCAACTCAAGTAGTTTCGGGGATTAGAACCATCAGAAAAGAGAAAAATATTTCATTTAAAGAAGAAGTAACATTGTTTGTGGTAAATAATGAAAAAGTGTCTTCTAATTTTGATAGCTTAATTCAGAAATTAACCAATACTACAGCAATCAATTATGTGTCTGATAAAGTAGAAGGCGCATCCTTTAGAGTAAAATCGAATGAGTATTTTGTGCCTATTGCTACCGATGCTATTGATGTAGAGGCCGAAACAGAAAAGTTACAAAAAGAACTAAAACGCGCCGAAGGTTTCTTATTCGGAATTCAGAAAAAACTTTCTAAAGAACGTTTTGTAAACAATGCCCCAGAAAAAGTATTGGCATTAGAACGTAAAAAAGAAGCAGATACCTTAGCGAAAATAGAAACTATTAAAAACAGTTTGGCTTCGTTGTAAAAAAACAGAAAATATAAACCCCAAAGATTGTATATCTTTGGGGTTTATGTTTTTTAACGAAATGCAAACATCACAACAAGTTGCCAAACATTTTAAAGAAACATTTTTTGGAGGAAATTGGACAGCTATAAACCTTAAAGAAACCTTACAAGATCTCACTTGGCAACAAGCTACTACAAAAGTATATGATTTTAGGCGTAATAGACAAAATAGTTGCTAAAAACTCTC
>CAMZMA010000251.1 GCA_947311815.1 uncultured Flavobacteriaceae bacterium | reverse complement strand
TTTAGTACATAACAAAAATTAACAATCATTTAAAATTCCTTTATTTTAGAGACCTCACAGGTTTTATTTATCCGCCGAAGAAGGAAAACCTGTGAGGTCTAAGTGATGAAATTTTGATTTTCATAAGTTTACATGTATTAAAGCGTTTTTTATCATGTACTAAAAGGAGTTTTATAAAGTACTCAACGCTTCAATCACCTCATTTCGTTTACGTACTGAAACTGGTATTGTTTTTTTATCTTTTAGTAATAAATATCCTCCGTCTGATTTTATGTATTCTTTGATATAATTTTGATTGACCAAATGACTTTGGTGCACTCGTAAAAATTGAGATTTCTTCAATAAATCTGCAAAATACTTGAGTGTTTTTGCAACTAAAATTTTCTGTCCGTTTTGTAAGTAAAATTCGGTGTAATTATTATCTGATTTACAGCGAATAATATCCTCTAAAGCAACTACAATAATTTTGTCTGCTGTATGTAATGATATCTTTTTAGGACGTTGATTCGGCTGTTTGATAGATTCTTGTAATACAGAAAGTTGTTCTTTGTTGGGTTGAATTTGTTTCATCGCTTTATCAATGGCATTTGCCAAATCAGTATCAGAATACGGTTTTAAAATATAATCGATTGCAGCAAATTTAAAGGCTTTTATAGCAAATTCATCGCTAGCAGTAACAAAAATGATTTTTGATGTTACGTTTTGTACAATTTCTAAAATATCGAAACCCGTTCCGTCGCCCAACATAATGTCTAAAAATAAGATATCTGGTTGTTTTTTTCCTAATAATTTAGAAGCTTCTACAACACTATTTGAAGTTCCGATTATTGTTAATTCAGGGTGATTTAAACGGATGTCATGTACCAACATTTCTAATGCTGCAGGTATATCATCTACAATAATTGTGGTGAGTTTTTTCATCTTAATAATCGGTTTTTAAAGGGATTTGAAATGTTACTTTTGTGCCTTTTACCGTACTGTTTTCTAACATTTCTTCGATGTTAAAACGGTGCTGTTTTGTTAAGTTTTTAATACGTTCTTTGGTTACTTTTATCCCTACAGATTGATGATTTTTTACTGATGTAGATTGTTTATAACCAATGCCATTATCTGTAATAGTACATTGCAAAAATGAATTATTTATATTGAATTTAATTATAATTTCACCTGTGTAATTTACAGATGTTATTCCGTGTTTGATACTGTTTTCTACAAAAGGTTGTAGTAACATTGGTGGAATTAAAATTTCTTCAATATCAATGTTTTTTGTGTTGGTTTCGATGCTATATTCAAAAGGATTGGTGTGCATTTGTTGTTCTAAATCTAAATAATTTTTAAGAATTTTAATTTCTTCGGATAAAGAAATTTCTTCTTGTCTTGAACTGTGTAGAATACCACGTAATAAATTTGCAAATTTAGAAATGGTTGCACTTAATTCTTTTGTTTTTCCTGTTGTTCCGAGTGCTTTTATTCCGTTTAAAACATTAAAAATAAAATGCGGATTCATTTGTAACTGTAAGGCTTTTTGCTCTAAATTTAATAAACGATTTTTTAGTTGTAAACTTTTTACTTTAGCTGCGTTTTTCTTTTTTATTTTGTTGATATATAAAAAGATAAGTAAAAAAAGGAGACTCGTTAAAAGAGCAAAAACAATCAATTGAAATGATAGCTTTTTATAAATGGGCGTATCAATATAAAAAGAAACAGCAACAGGTGCGCTTTCTTGTTTTGTAGAATTTCGAGATTGTACCGTAAAGGTATAATTACCAGGAGATAAGTTGGCAAAATTTACAGTGTTTTGTCGGTTCCAATTGGTAAACTTGTCGGTTAATTTCCAACGATATTGTATGCTTTTAGGATGATTAATATCAACAGTTTTAAAAGTAAAAGATAAATTGTTTTGATTGGGTTTTAATAAAACCGTTTTCTGTTGATTCTTAAATGTAAAATTATCTAATGGTTGATAATTTACAGTGCTTTTTTCAATAAAAACAACAGGTTTTTTTTGCTCTTTTTTGCTAGTTTTAAATTGATATAGTTTATCACATAAAACCCAAGTATTATCTTGTTTGTCTTGATAGATTTTTTGTGTTTTATTACTAAAATTTGCTGTATTGTATTTATTAATACTCCTAACAAAAGAAAAATCATTGGTTTGTAAAATATCAATGCCATTGTCTTTTGTTGCTATCCAAAGTTGCTTGTTTATTACAGAAATGTTTTGAATATTTTTAGTAGTTGCAATTGTTTTTACAATTTGTCCTTTGCTAATTAATTTTATTCCTTTTAGGGAAGAAGCGGCTAGTACTTTGTTATTTAAAAACTGAATACTCGTGTAATTGCCGCTATTAATTTTTTTTATGAGTTTAGGGTTTTGTAAATTATTTACTCGCCAAAGTGCTGTTTTAGTACCAATCCAAAAGAAATTATTATCAAATTTTATGGTATTGATATGATTCAAATCAATAGCATATATTATTTTTAAAGGTAATAAATAGTCTTTTTTTAAAAAATATATTCCTTGTACAGTACCTACAAAAACAGTGTTTTTATCAGTATAAATAGTGGTTACTTCTGGACATTCGATATTGTTGAAGGTGTTTTTATATTTAATAGATAAACCTTTTTTTGTACCAATTAAGATACTATCGTTTTTTATAACGAGTGCATTTGTATTGTTAGATAACAATCCGTTTTTAGTAGTAAAAGTGGTGAAGTTTTCGCCATCAAATTTTGTAATTCCGTTGGTATTTGTCGCCATCCAAAGATATCCAAAAGCATCTTGTTGTATATCGGTAATTGTTGTGTTGGGCAAACTATCATCTAAAGTAAAAACCTTTAGCGGATTGTTTTGAGCGATGATATTCATCACAAAAAACAGGAAAAATACAAATATGTTGGAGGTGTTTTTCATTGATATACAAACTTAAACTAAAAAAGTAACTGCTCAAACAAACAGTTACTTTTTTAGTTGCAAAAATCAATCCATTTATTTCATGGCAAACAAACGTTTATTATTCGTGTCTGGTTCTATGTATTCTAAATCGCCATAAGGTTTAATTAAAGGTTTTAACACACATAGAACGGTTGTTTTTCCTTTGATGGTTAATTTGCTATTTTTTACCGTTGTTTTCCATCTAAATTTTTCAATCGGAATTCCCATTTTGGTAATTTCTCTATTAAAATCTTCGTTTTGTTCAATCCAATCCATAATTTCTTCTTGCGATGCAAAAGTAGGAATTTCATTATCTGAATTATGGTAATCAATTTCCCATTGTATAGGAACATTAAATTGGGTGTAATATGCCTCACCAACATATCGTTCGGTTTCATTATTGATAGCTTCAAACCAGTCAATTTCTTTTTCTTCTGGATATTTTTTAGCAATTTCTTTTGATAAATCTATCTTTCCAGGAGAGTTTGCCGTTGGATAAAAAACATAGTAAGGTTGAGCTAAATAATGATTGGTAAACTCGCCTCCAAAAACGTTGTAATATGGTGATGAAACTACTTTTGGTATTTCATTTGCTATAAAAACTTCTTTTAATGTATTGATTAACTGTTGGTTTGTCCCCAATGCGTTTGCATGAAAAATTATTTTTGTATCAGAAGTAATCACGTTTTTTAACTTCGGAAAATTGTCTTGTGTAAGATTTTTTCGAACAGTTTCTTCACTTACTTTTTCTCCTTTTATTACGGTTTCTAAGTCGAGTTTTTTCCACGGATTTCCTTTGCTTACAATGTGTATTTCTTTGTAAAATCCGTTGGCACTATTTCTATTTAACCACGTTATAATTTCTTCTAACGAATACGCTTCGTTTACAATTTGATATTTTTTATCAAAGAAATAAGTGCGAGCATTTGTGTAAAACGAATCGTTATTTTTATCGTATCCTGTTAAGAAAACGACAGGTTTTTGATACACAACCGCTTTTCTTTTTTTTGTATGAGCACTGATTTCTTTTTCTTGAATCATAGCAATGTTCCCACTTTTTGTAGTTGTTTTTTTACAGCTAGTAAATTGTCCGATAAGCAATACTACAGTAAGTATTGTTCCTGCTTTTTTAATGATGTTTTTCATGATATTGAAGGTTTTAAATGATTAATAACACTTCAAAAATAGGAGGGAAGTTTACTTATTTATTGGGTAAATTAGAATTCGTAAGTACTGGATTAGAATTCGTTTAAAAACATCACAAAAGTTTTATTTATTGTACACCACTAATTTTGTCAATCCTTTTTTTTGCGGATTATCAGCAAAAGAACGCAAATACACATCCATATAATTGGCTATTCTGTCTTCAGGATAAAAAAGCACTTTATTTACATCTCCAGACCATTCGTTTAAATAAATAATCGGTTTGTTATTGTTGTACCTAAAGTATCGTTTTATGTGATTGGGCAATT
>CAMZMA010000250.1 GCA_947311815.1 uncultured Flavobacteriaceae bacterium | reverse complement strand
ATCATTTTATGGTCTTGACTAAAAATGTATTTTGTTACAAATGTTTCTCTATGATGGTGATCTGACATAATCTAATCTTTATATTGTAGTAGAAGAAGAAGAGGCATTTAATAAATGGATTGCCAAACAACCTACCTTAGCAGAAGTTATCAAATAATAAAATTAAAGACTACAATATAAAGATTAGATTATGTCAGATCACCATCATAAAGAAACATTTGTAACAAAATACATTTTTAGTCAAGACCATAAAATGATTTCTAAACAGTTCTTAATAACAGGAATGTTTATGGGAGTTATAGGAGTGTTTATGTCTATGTTATTTCGTATGCAAATTGCGTGGCCAGAGAAATCATTTACCATTATAGAAGCATTTTTAGGACACCATCAATCTGATGGAGTTATGGATCCAGATATGTACTTAGCACTAGTAACAATACACGGAACCATTATGGTATTTTTCGTATTAACAGCAGGTTTAAGTGGTACATTCTCTAACTTATTAATTCCATTGCAAATTGGAGCAAGAGACATGGCATCAGGTTTTTTAAACATGATTTCATATTGGATGTTTTTCATTTCATCAATAATAATGGTCATCTCTTTATTTGTTGAAGCGGGACCCGCAGCAGCAGGTTGGACCATTTATCCACCACTTAGTGCGTTGCCACAAGCAATTCCAGGTTCTGGTGCAGGTATGACACTATGGTTGGTCTCTATGGCAATTTTTATTGCATCTTCATTAATAGGATCATTAAATTATATTGTAACCGTATTAAATTTACGTACAAAAGGAATGAAAATGACAAGAATGCCATTAACAATTTGGGCATTTTTAATCACAGCAATCATTGGTGTCGTTTCATTTCCAGTATTATTATCAGCAGCTTTATTGTTGATTTTCGATAGAAGCTTTGGTACATCTTTTTACTTATCCGATATATTTATCTCTGGTGAAGTATTACATTACCAAGGAGGATCGCCTGTATTGTTTGAACACTTATTTTGGTTTTTAGGACATCCAGAAGTATATATTGTATTATTACCAGCATTGGGTATTACCTCAGAAATTATATCGACCAACTCACGTAAACCTATTTTTGGATATAGAGCAATGATTGGATCAATTATGGCAATCGCCTTTTTATCTACCATTGTTTGGGGTCACCACATGTTTGTAACAGGTATGAATCCGTTTTTAGGATCTGTATTTACATTTACAACCTTATTAATTGCCATCCCATCAGCAGTAAAAGCATTTAATTATGTAACCACACTATGGAAAGGAAATTTACAATTGAATCCTGCCATGTTATTTTCAATCGGATTAGTTTCTACCTTCGTAACAGGAGGTTTAACAGGATTGGTATTAGGAGATTCTGCCTTAGATATTAATGTACACGATACGTATTTTGTGGTAGCTCACTTCCACTTGGTAATGGGTATTTCTGCTATTTTCGGTATGTTTGCAGGTGTGTATCACTGGTTTCCAAAAATGTACGGTAAAATGATGAACAAAACCATGGGATATTGGCATTTTTGGATATCTATTGTTGCAGCCTACGGAGTATTCTTCCCTATGCACTTTGTTGGTTTAGCAGGTTTACCACGTAGATATTATACCAATACCAACTTTCCGTTATTTGATGATTTATTGCAAATAAATGTAGTAATTACCCTATTTGCTTTGATTGGAGGATTGGCACAACTAATTTTCTTAGCAAACTTTTTTATCTCTATATACAGAGGGAAAAAAGCAACTCAAAATCCATGGAAATCAAATACATTAGAATGGACAACTCCTGTAGAACATATACACGGTAACTGGCCAGGGAAAATACCAGAAGTACACCGTTGGGCGTATGATTATAGCAAACGTGTTGACGAAACCGATGATGATAGCGATTTCTTACACGGTGTAGATTTTGTACCACAAACTACTCCATTACTAGAAGGAGAAACACCTTCTTAAAAAACTATAAAAAATTAAATAAATCCTTTTCAGAAATGAAGAGGATTTTTTGATTTAAAAAACTTGTATCTTTGTCTTGATGATGAACGAAAACTTAAATCCAGAAAACACAAATTATACTAACGAAGAGTTAGAAGTAGAACAACAACTACGCCCGCTCTCGTTTGATGATTTTACGGGTCAAGAACAAGCCTTAGACAATTTAAAAATATTTGTAGAAGCAGCCAATCAACGGAATGAAGCTTTAGATCACACATTGTTTCATGGCCCTCCAGGGCTTGGTAAAACAACCTTGGCACACATACTTGCCAATGAGTTGAAGGCAGGTATAAAAGTAACTTCTGGCCCTGTGTTAGACAAACCTGGAGATTTGGCAGGTTTGCTTACCAATTTAGATGAACGTGATGTATTGTTTATTGATGAAATTCATCGATTAAGCCCCATTGTAGAAGAATATTTATATTCGGCTATGGAAGATTATAAAATTGATATTATGATTGAATCTGGTCCGAATGCAAGATCTGTTCAAATCAATTTAGAACCTTTTACTTTAATTGGTGCCACCACAAGATCGGGTTTGTTAACCGCACCAATGCGTGCTCGTTTTGGTATCAGTAGCCGATTAAATTATTACAAAACCGAATTACTCACCACCATTATTCAACGAAGTGCCCATATTTTAAAAGTGCCCATTTCTATGGAAGCTGCTATTGAAATTGCAGGAAGAAGTAGAGGAACACCTCGTATTGCCAATGCATTATTACGTAGAGTACGAGATTTTGCACAAATAAAAGGCGATGGCACTATCACCATCAAAATTGCTCAATATGCGTTAAATGCTTTGAATGTAGATGCTCACGGATTGGATGAAATGGACAATAAAATTTTATCTACCATTATCGATAAATTTAAAGGAGGTCCCGTAGGATTAAGCACCATTGCAACCGCTGTAAGTGAAAATACCGAAACCATTGAAGAAGTGTATGAACCTTTTTTAATTCAACAAGGATTTATTATGCGAACCCCCAGAGGAAGAGAAGTAACCGATTTGGCTTACAAACATTTAGGGAAAGTGAAAAGTGCCAATCAAGGAGAGTTGTTTTAGTTAGTAACTAGTAACTAGTGACCAGTTGTTAGTAATTAGTGATTTAGAGTAGGAAAAGATAATTAAGTGTTTTTTGTAAAAAAAAAATGAAAATAAAAAAAATCATACCCATTTTAGAATGGTTGCCTAAGTACACAGTTTCTCGTTTTAAAGGAGATTTGGTTGCGGGTATTACAGTGGGTATTATTTTAATTCCGCAAGGTATTGCGTACGCATTAATTGCGGGTTTGCCACCTATTTACGGGTTGTATGCCGCATTAGTACCTCAATTGGTATTTGCTATTTTTGGTTCATCACGTCAAGTAGCTATTGGGCCTGTTGCAATGGATTCTTTAATTGTGGCGGCTGGTGTTGCAACTTTAGCATTAACAGGTTCTCAAAGTTATATAGAAATTGCCATTTTATTAGCATTAATGGTAGGTGCAATTCAGTTTTTAATGGGCGTTTTTAGGCTCGGTTTTGTGGTTAATTTTCTTTCAAGACCTGTTATTACAGGATTTACATCGGCAGTAGCATTAATTATTGGTTTCAATCAATTTAGAAATTTATTAGGTGCCAATTTTGAACAAAGCGATCAAATTCAAGATGTAGTTTTAGAAATTTGGGAAAACATTTCCGACGTAAATCTACACACCGCAATCATTGGAGTTACGGCGGCAATTATCATCATCATTTTTAGAAAAATCAATAAAAAAATACCGAATGCTTTAATTGTGGTTGTGTTAGGTGTTTTGGTGATGAAATATTTAGGAGGCTATTTTCCAGAAGTTGCCATCGTACAAGATATTCCTGCAGGATTACCATCGTTTTCTGTTCCAGAATTTGACATCGATCAAATAAAAGAATTGTTACCCATTGCACTAACATTGGTTATGGTAGGATTTTTAGAAACCATATCGATAGGAAAAACACTAGAAGCCAAACAAGACGAATATAAAATTGATGCAAATCAAGAATTAATTTCTTTAGGATTGAGTAATATGATGGGTTCTTTGTTTAAATCATATCCTATTGCATCAAGTTTTTCTAGATCTGCAATTAACCAAGAATCTGGAGGAACAACAGGGGTTTCGGCATTTATTTCGGTAGTAATGGTGGTAGTAACCTTATTGTTTTTAACACCACTTTTTTACTTTTTACCTAAAGCAGTATTGGCAGCTATCATCATGGTAGCCGTTTTTGGATTGGTAAAAGTAAAAGAAGCTAAAAAACTATGGGAAACAAATAATTTAGATTTTTGGATGCTGTTAGTTACCTTTGTTGCCACGTTAACTACGGGGATAGAATACGGAATTATAGCTGGCGTTGTACTTTCTATCATCATCTTAATTTTTAGAATTTCGAGACCTCATATTGCAGTGTTAGGAAAAGTACCTGAATCTAATTTTTACAGAAATAGCGAGCGTTTTGATGATGTTGTTTTAGATAATGATGTGCTGGTTATTCGGTTTGATGCACAAATTTTTTATGCCAATGCCAATTATTTTAGAGATGAATTAGACAATTTGGCAGAAAAAAAAGGGAAGGCACTAAAATTGATAGTTATAGATGCAGAAAGTATTAATAGAATAGATAGTACAGGTCTAGAAATGTTGAAAGACCAAATAAAATTCTACCGAAAAAAAGACATTTCCATCTATTTTGCAGGCGTAAAAGGACCTGTAAGAGATGTGATGTTTAGAGGCGGAATGTTAGATGTCATTGATATCAATCATTTTTTTATGAGAGTTTATGGAGCTGTAAATTTTTATAAAACGGGCGATAGAGATCATCAAAAAAAGTATGCAAATTATATACATCATGCATACAAGTAATCATTTTTTAATAAAAATAATATGACACAAAGTATTGTAATAGAAAACTTAAAATGTGGTGGTTGTGCCAACACAATTAAAAAAGGAGTTTCATCTGTTGATGGAATTACCGAAGTAAACGTAGATGTAGAAGCATCTGAAGTAACTTTTACATCAGAAAATGATGTTTTAGAAGCTGTAAAAATCAAATTATCTAAATTAGGATATCCTGCTGTAGGCGATAAAAATTCAACCTTACACAAAGCAAAATCTTTTGTAAGTTGTGCTACAGGTAAAATGAGTTCGTAATTTTTTCTAAAAAAAAATAAAAAGGCTGTTTGATGTTTCAAACAGCCTTTTTTTGTCATTGCGAATGAGGTACGAATGTGGCAATCTTATTTTTAAAACTTTAAGGTAACGCCCATTAAAAAGTTACGTGTTGCTTGTGGGTAATAACCAGCACCATCAATAGTTGTTGTTGCATTTGGGTTAGACCAAGTATCGTCATAGGTGTAATAATAACCTCTATCTACATATTCTTTATCAAAAATATTGTTGATTAATGCTGTAAATACAATAGATGTAAATACCGATTTTGGTTGAATACGATACATCAAATTAACATCACTTGTAAAATAAGCCGCTAAGACATCTTGTTTAGAAATACGGCTATTTAAATTACTCATAAATTGTTTTCCTACATATTTAGATAAAAATGCGACTTGAAAATTACCGTTTGGAGCATAAGTAAAAATATTCCCCAAAACAATATCAGGAGAAAACGAAATAGGTGTATCGCCTAAAGATTGAATACTTCCGTTAATAGGCGCATAAAAATCGGTATTCTTATTTTTACTGATGGCAATAGTTGGTTTTATATTTACTTGTTCAGCTAATTTAATATCGGCATCTATTTCTAAACCCAAACGATAACTTTTACCACTCGTTGCTCTAATTGGTGACCCAACATCATTAATTGCCCCTGTTAACACCAGTTGATTTTTATAGTTCATAGAATATATATTGGTATTTAGTTGAATGTTTCCGCTCTTTAATCGCCAACCAAATTCTATATCGTTTAACGTTTCGTGGGTGTTTACCCCATTTTTAAAATCGTCTCTTTTAGGCTCTTTATTAGCAACGGCAAAAGAAGCATATAATTGATTTTTTTGATTGATTTTGTAAGTAACACCAAATTTTGGATTGAAAAAACTGTAGTCTTCATTCACATTAATAGGATTTCTTTTTGAGGTTAATCCGTCGGTTTTGTAGTTAATAACTCTGCTTTGTAAATCGATATATCCTTTAAAAGTATCAGAAATTTTAAAAATTGCTTTCGAAAAAATACTGAAATCTGTTTTTTTAGCATCACTATCGTAATAATGATCTCTAATTTGTGTGTTGGCAGCCAAATCGCTACCCCAAATTACCTCTCCAAAATGCTTATTTGTATAATTGCTGTACGAAATACCCGAGATAATTTCTAAGCCATCACTTTTGTAATTGGCATTAAAATTGGCGACATAAAAATCGTTATCTAACCAACGTCTTACAATGACATCGCTATTATCTGCAATTAAATTATTAAAATCTACAGCATCTTCACCATCTTTAAATTGTTCAAAATATCCAGCTCCTTTGGTATAATTTAGTCCGATATTGGTTGTCCAATTTTCGTTAATTTTCTCATTCCAATGCAATTGATAATGATCTTGCTGGTAATTGTCGGTTTCATTGTCATAGGTATATGGATTTTGCCTTCTATTGGCAGCCAATTGTGTGGCGTCAATTCCGTACCAAGCTTGATATGTTTTTTCTTTTCCACTAAAAGTTATGGCCTTTATCAACGTGTTATCATCAATATAAGTGGCTTGTAAAAAGTACGATTTTAAATCGGTAAAAGCACGGTCTATATATCCATCAGAATAAATGTTTGAGATTCTTCCAGATAACTCGACACTTCGACTTCGCTCAGTGTCCGAAAATAACATTCCTGTGCTAAATTTCACGGTATGTTTTCGGGTATTGTAAGACCCAAAAGAATTTGCTATTTCTGCGGATGCTTCTTCTGAAACGGCATCGGTTAAAATATTTAAACTCGCTCCAAAAGCCCCTGCTCCGTTGGTAGAAGTACCAACACCACGTTGTAGTTGTAAATTTTGCGTTGATGAAGCAAAATCGCCCAAATTAACCCAAAAAGTTCCTTGGCTTTCAGTGTCGTTATACGGAATTCCGTTTATGGTTACATTAATTCTAGAAGCGTCAGAACCACGCACACTCATATACGTGTATCCTACACCTGCACCCGCATCGGATGAAGAAATTACCGAAGGCAAATACTTTAATAACTGCGGAATATCTTGACCCAAATTACGTTTTGCAATCTCTTTTTTGGTGAGATTTGAATGTGTAACGGGCGCATCTGTTTGTACTCTTACAGCAGAAACCAATACTTCATCTAATAAATTTGTATCATCTTGTAATATGAAATTAAGAATTAGGTGGCCGTTAACGGTTATCTTTTTCTCGACTGTTTTGTGTCCTAAAAAAGAAACGAGAACACTGTAGGTTCCTTTGTTGAGATGTAACAGAAATTTTCCATTAGCATCGGTAGCCGTTCCTTTTTTAAATTCTTTTACCATTACAGAAGCGCCTAATAAAGGTTTTTGCTGATGATTGGTAACGTGACCAGAAATTGAAAATGTTTGTGCTTTTGCTGTAAAAAATACAGCGAAGAGTAACAAAGTAAAAATGTGTACTCGTTTTTTTTGCTGCAATTTTGCAGACTTTTGGTTAGAAATAAATAATTTCATTTTAAATAAATTAAAACGAATAAAAAGAGGTGATTATTCTTAGTTATACTTGTTTTTTTGCAGAAAATCTGCGTATAAATAATCAAATCACGCTACGCGTGTGTCCCTTGGCAGCATTACCTGCCCAGGTTCTTTGGGTATGATCTCAGCCTTTTTTAGTTGATAAAATAGTTTAAAGTTACTATTGACTAATAACTACCAACTAAATAAAAGCACCCCTTTATTGAGAACGGTGCAAAAGTAACGGGCTTTTTTGAAATAGCCATTCAAAAAGTGGTTTTTTTACTCCCAATTAGGTTTTTTACGCAAGTGTTTTTTTAGTGCCTGTTTGCGTTTGTTTTCTGCTTTTCTTTTAATAGATGCCTTACTTGGTTTTGTGGCTTTTCTAATTTTAGGTTTTGTAAGTCCGTTTTTTATAAGGGTTAAAAACCGTTTGATGGCAAGTTCTTTGTTTCGGTGTTGACTTCTACTTTCATCAACAAATAAAATAAGCACATGCTCTTTGGTTAAACGTGTCGATACATTTTTATAGAGCAACTTTTTTTGTTCGTCTGAAAGTTCTTTAGAATTGGTAATATCAAAAGACAATTCAATTTTAGATGAGACTTTATTTACATGTTGTCCGCCAGCACCAGAACTCCTTATAGCTTTAAAATTTAGTTCTTTAATGAGGTTTTGCGTATTCATTTTAGTAACTCACATGACTATCGTCATTCATTTGATGTAAAAAATGCATGTCAATATCGGTTTGTAAAGAATCTGAATACGAGTGTAAATTCTCTTTTTTTTCCATAATTTTATCGATAGCCGCTATTGCTTTTTTTAAGCGCGTTTCTTTATCGCCTTTTAATAAAATATACGGTCTGTTGTGTGTTTTTAATGCTTTTTCGAAAGCATTGAACATTTCTTTTCTTAGTTCAGGTCTGTCACGTAAATCGTCTTCTTCCCAAGGGGTGTCAATATAAGTTAAGAGGTATAAATCGTAGGTATTTTCATTGGCTGCTTTGTCTAAAAAAGGATCTACAAATCCGCCATAATACTCTTCGGAATATACTTTGGTTTCTAACAAATCGGTATCGCAAATAAGAATTTTATCGGCTTTTTTTGCCAATGTATTTTCTAATTTCATTTGTCCTTTTGCAATCGGAATTAAATCAGAAGCTTCGCAGGTTTTACGCTCGTTGTTCCATTTATCTTGTAAATATTCTCGTGCAAATTCGGGCGCCCAAACCGTATGATAATGGCGTGCTAATTGATTAGAAAGTGTAGTTTTACCTGTGCTTTCGGGGCCAAATAAAACTATTTTTATAAGGTTGATGGGGTTTTGTCTAAGCTTTTTTTCCATTGTTTGTATCCTTGAATTGCCAAAATTAAGAAAATAGTGTATTGAATACCAGTAAAACCGTAACCTTTTACAAAATACAGCGGAATGGAAACAATATTGGTGATGATCCAAAAATTCCAGTTTTCTATTTTTTTAATGGCCATGAGCCACATTGCTACAAAAGCTGCCGCAGTGGTAAAGGTGTCTAAAAACGGAACAGCAATTCTAAATTTTTCTAAACTGCCCGATGTTAAATTTGTATAAGCATATTGAATGCTTTCGGTAAAACCTAGATGATTTGGCATTACATTGTAATGTCTGTAAATAAAAATGACAAAAAACGATGCGGTAATAAAAATAAGTGCGGCAATTCCTTTTTCCTTTTTGTTGGTTCTAGAAATAGGAATGTGTGCATTTTTTTCTTTCTTCCCATCAGATAAATTTGAAGATGGACGTATTTTACTCCACACATACCAGCCATAAATACTCATAATGGTGTAGTAAATATTGATGATTAAATCGCCATACAAATTCCATTGAGATAGTAAGTAGATGTAAATTCCTGTGCTAATAATTCCTGTAGGAAATACCAATACATTTTCTTTTTTGGCATACAAAACACTTGCAATTCCTAAACTTGCTGCAACAATTTCTAAAAGAATATTAATTGTAGATGCAGTTTTGTAAGGTTCTAAAAAAAAATCTATAAATGTGTTCATTTGGTTATAAATATGCGGTAAAAATACTGTTTTATTAGAAATTAAAGTCTTTCATCTTTTGTCTTTGAGTGAAATGGTCTTTTATCTTTTTTTAATTCATTAAAAAAATCTTCATTTTGCTCAAAAGCAGTACCAATTACCACCAAATCTGCCCCAGAATTGTATGCATCGTCTAATTGTTTTTTACTACGGATGCCGCCACCTACAATTAACGGGATGTTAATTTCTTTCTTTACCACACTAATAATTTCTTTCTTTACAGGTGTTTTTGCGCCACTACCAGCTTCTAAATAGATGAGTTTACTTCCTAAAAACGCTCCTGCCAAAGCAGTGTTTACAATTAGTTCACTATTTTTTTGCAAAATTGGCTTGGTGTTACTTACGTTTTGTACTGCTGTTTTAACACCGCCATCAATTAGCAAATATCCTGTAGAAATAATTTCTAAATCGGTGTTTTTTAAAAACGGAACGCTTTGTATTTGTTGTTCTATTAAATAAGTAGGGTTACGTCCAGAAAGCAAACTTAAAAAAAGAATTCCGTCTGCTTTTGAGGTAATTTGCTGTACATCGCCAGGGAAAAGTAATACAGGTAAATGGGTGGTTTTTTTAATAGCGACCACTGTTTTTTCGGTTAAAAAATCAATATCTGTGCTGCCACCTACAAAAATATGAGTGGCGATGGATTGATGTACTTTTTTAAAAAAAGAAGCAATCGTATTTAAATCTATCTTTTCAGGGTCTATTAAAACAGCTAAGAGTTTTTCTCTTCTTTCTATGGATGATTGTATGTTTTGGTAAATGTTCAAATTTGTGTTTTTATTTTAAGCACTGAGCGTAATCGAAGTGCGGCATTTTAAAATGTCAGTTTGAGTAATTTTTTGATAAAAAATGTATCGAGAACTAATTTAGAAGTCAGAATTCTTATTTTCGATACAAATTTAACTCTTTTTAATCGTAAAATTTACTTGAATTGGCAGCGTTTGTAAATTTTGATTTTATAACTTTCAAACTTTCAAACTTTTTACTTTTATACTCAAAAAGCATACACACAAGTAAATCCTTCAAATTCTAAAAAATGAATAACAAAAGAGGTGATTTTATGATGATGTCGTATTTCTCCTTTGGTTTTTTTATCCTCAAAAGAAAAATCATCAATAAAAATATGTTCTAAAAAACGTAATTTTTTCTTTCCAAATATTTTATAAAGCGATTCTTTTGCGCCCCAAACAATTGTGAGTTTACGTACCAAAGCATCATGATTTGCAATGGTTTTGTATTCTTCTACAGGGGTAAATTTATGAGCTATTTTTACAATTTTATCGCGTTGTTTTTCAATATCAATACCAACAGGCGTTTCATCATCAGAAATAATAATTCCCGAAAAAGTAAACGAATGTGTAATAGAAATGTATTTTCCGTCTTTTAAATGGGGCTTTCCATATTCATCATATATCAAATCAGCATCTGTATAACCTACTTCTTTTAATAAGTGACGCACACTTAAAAATCCACGTTGGTGTAATTCAGATTTCATATTTTGTACACGGTTTTGGCTTTTATCGGTCAAAACAATATCCTCAGAAAGTGTTTTAAAAGATTCTTCAATCTTCCAAATCAGTATTTTAGTACTTTTGTTTGTTCGTATCGTTTTAAAAAGAGGCATACAATTAAAAGGTATTTTGTAACTTTGCAGTCTTAAAAATTAAGAATATAACAAATATACAAATATGAGTACAAATACAGCAACGTATGTACCTTTCAAAGTTAAAGACATTTCTTTAGCGGCATGGGGGAGAAAAGAAATTGAATTAGCAGAAGCAGAAATGCCAGGTTTAATGTCTTTAAGAGAAGAATATAAAGATGAGCAACCTTTAAAAGGAGCAAGAATAGCAGGATGTTTGCATATGACCATTCAAACCGCTGTTTTAATTGAAACCTTAACCGCTTTAGGTGCAGATGTTACTTGGAGTTCTTGTAATATTTTTTCTACGCAAGATCAAGCAGCCGCAGCCATTGCAGCAACAGGAGTGCCTGTGTATGCGTGGAAAGGAATGAACGAAGAAGAATTTGATTGGTGTATAGAGCAAACTTTATTTTTTGGAGAAGATAAAAAACCATTGAATTTAATTTTAGATGATGGTGGCGATTTAACCAACATGGTGTTAGATAGATATCCAGAATTGGCAGCAGGAATTAACGGATTAAGTGAAGAAACTACCACTGGAGTTCATCGTTTATATGATCGAGTAAAAGCAGGAACTTTACCTATGCCAGCAATTAATGTAAATGATTCGGTAACCAAATCTAAATTTGACAACAAATACGGATGTAGAGAATCTGCCGTAGATGCAATAAAAAGAGCAACCGATTTAATGATTGCAGGAAAACGAGTAACCGTTTGTGGTTATGGCGATGTTGGTAAAGGTACAGCAGCTTCTTTTCAAGGAGCAGGTGCTATTGTAACCGTTACAGAAATCGACCCAATTTGTGCCTTACAAGCAGCAATGGACGGATTTGAAGTAAAAAAATTAGAAACAGTGATTGGTAATACAGATATTGTAATTACAACAACTGGTAATAAAGACATCGTTCAATCTCATCATTTCGAAGCTCTAAAAGACAAAGCAATTGTATGTAATATCGGTCATTTTGATAACGAAATAGATATGGCTTGGTTAAATGATAATTATGGTGATACCAAAGTAGAAATCAAACCACAAGTAGATAAATACACAATTAACGGAAAAGATATTATTATTTTAGCAGAAGGTCGTTTGGTAAACTTAGGATGCGCAACGGGTCATCCAAGTTTTGTAATGAGTAACTCGTTTACCAACCAAACATTGGCTCAAATTGAATTATGGACAAACCGTGATGCATATGAAAATAAAGTATATATGTTGCCAAAACATTTAGATGAAAAAGTAGCAAAATTACATTTAGAAAAAATTGGTATCGAGCTGACAGAGTTACGTCCTGACCAAGCATCATATATTGGTGTAACGGTAGATGGGCCTTATAAACCAAAACATTATAGATACTAGTAATTATTTTTTTAACGGTTACTGAACGTAGTCGAAGTAATCTTAATTAAGAAATAGTTGCATAACTTTTTACAAAAACCTCACAGATTTTCCTCCTACGGCGGATAAATTAAAGTCTGTGAGGTTTTTTTATGTCTGTTTGAGTGGGTTTTACCATTGAAAAGAGTGAAATTAGTATCGAGAACACTGCTGTTAATTATTAATAACAGTTTTAAAGTTATTTTCTTTCTCAAAGAAAATAACTATCTTTAGCTTTCTAAAACTCAATAGAAATGAAATCAACAGTTCTCTTTCTTTTTGCAAGTATTTTTGTATTTACATCATGCACAAAAGATAAAAAAACAACCAAAATGACAACAAATCCTTTATTAACAGAATGGAATACTCCGTTTGGAGTACCACCTTTCGATAAAATTAAAAGCGAAGATTATGCACCTGCTTTTGAAACAGCTTTAACAACACATGATAAAGAAATTGATGCCATTATACAAAATAAAGAAAAGCCAACCTTTAAAAACACCATAGAAGCATTAGAAATAAGCGGGTCTATTTTAGGAAATGTAAGTCGGGTTTTTTACGCTGTTCAAGGAGCAAATACTGATGATGTGTTAAAAGCTACTGCTAAAAAATTAGCACCAAAATTGGCAGCACATAGCGATAAAATTCGCTTAAACAAAAAGCTTTTTCAAAAAATTAAATCGGTTTATAATCAAAAAGATAAGTTGCAATTATCATCAGAAGAAAGTAGATTGTTAGACGAAACGTATAAGAATTTTGTGCGCTCTGGAGCCAATTTAGAAGGAAAATCAAAAGAGCGATTAAAAGAAATTAATGCCCGTATAGCAACGCTATCACAAAAATTTGGCGACAATTTGTTAGATGAAACCAATTCATTTGAATACCACACAACAAACAAAGCCGATTTAGGAAACTTACCAGAAAGTTTGGTGGCTTTGGCAGCAAAAGAAGCACAAAAAAGAAAGCATAAAGAAGGTTGGTCGTTTACTTTACAAAGACCGAGTATCAATCCGTTTTTACAAGCATCACCTAACCGAAAAGCACGTAAAATTTTGTTTGATGGTTACGCAAAAAGAGGCGATAACAATAATGACAAAGACAACAAAGCAATCTTGCAAGAAATGGCATCTTTACGTGTAGAAAAAGCGAATTTATTGGGCTTTAAAACACATGCAGATTATGTATTGTCTAACAATATGGCAGAAAAACCAGCAAATGTGTTTGCTTTTTTAGATAAATTATGGACTCCCGCTTTAAATATGGCGAAAAAAGAACGTACAGCCTTGTCTAAAAAAATGAAATCAGAAGGCGTAAAAGGAGTGTTTTCTGGGAGCGATTGGCGGCATTATGTAGAAAAAGTTCGTAAAGAACGATATGCTTTTGATGAAGACAAAACACGTCCGTATTTTGAATTTACAGCGGTAAGAAATGGTGTTTTTGTATTGGCAAAAAAATTATTCGGACTTACATTTAAAGAGCGAAAAGACATTCCTACTTGGCACAAAGACCAACAAGTTTTTGAAGTTTTAGAAGCAGATGGTTCTCATTTAGGAGTTATTTATATGGATTTTTTTGCTAGAGAAAGCAAAAGAGGCGGCGCGTGGATGAATGCTTTACGTAGCCAATCGAATGTGTCTAAAATGGTAACGCCTATTGTAACCAATAATTTTAATTTTCCTGCACCAACAAAAGACAGTCCGTCTTTATTGTCTTTTGGAGAAGCAGAAACCTTGTTTCATGAGTTTGGGCACGCATTACACGGTTTGTTTTCAAACGTAAAATACCAATCGTTATCAGGTACAAATGTGCCAAGAGATTTTGTAGAATTTCCTAGTCAGGTGATGGAAAATTGGTTTAGCGAACCCGAAGTGTTACGATTGTTTGCCAAACATTACAAAACAGGCGAAGTGATTCCTGAAAGTATGATTAAAAAAATGAAAGCAGCCAATTCGTTTAATGGCGGATTTAGAACGGTAGAATATATGGCAGCCGCTTATTTAGATATGAAATGGCATACTTTAACGGATGCAAAACAAAGAGAAGCTACTAAATTTGAAGCAGCTGCCATGAAAGATTTAGGATTGATAGAAGAAATCATTCCACGTTATAGAAGCACGTATTTTGCTCATATTTTTTCTGGCGGATATTCAGCAGGATATTACAGCTATTTATGGTCTGAAGTATTAGATGCCGATGCGTTTCAAACATTTAAAGATGCAGGAAGTATTTTTGATGCTGCAACAGCTAAAAAATACAGAAAAATGTTAAGTCTTGGAGGTTCTAAACCAGGAATGGATTTGTACAAAACCTTTAGAGGAAAAGCACCAGAAATTACCCCTTTGTTAAGAAAAAAAGGATTTTTGGAGTAAGAGAGAAAGAGTTTTATTAAAAACGTTCTTCAAAAGAGTTGCTCTTTTAAAGAACGTTTTTAATTTTCTAAATCCCCTCAAAATAAGATTTTTCAATCGCTTCTCTATGATTTGGGTGGGCAATTTTTACCAATTCATGTACTCGTTGTTTTATGGTTTTACCGTACAAATTGGCAACACCATATTCGGTTACCACATAATGTACATGAGCTCTGGTTGTAACTACGCCTGCGCCATTCTTTAAAAAAGGAACAATCCTGCTAATACCTTTTCTGGTTTGAGAAGGAAGCGCAATAATAGCTTTACCGCCATCGCTTAAAGAGGCGCCTCTAATAAAATCCATTTGTCCGCCTACGCCAGAAAATAGTTTTGTACCAATACTATCGGCGCAAACTTGCCCTGTAACATCTATTTCTACGGCAGAATTAATAGCCACCATTTTAGGATTTCTACGAATGATAGCAACATCATTTACAAAATCTGAGGCACGCATTTCTACAAACGGATTATCATCTACATAGTCATATAATTTTTTACTTCCCATTAAAAAAGTTGCCATTGCTCTTCCTGGGTTTACGCCTTTATTATTTCCATTAATCACATCCTTTAAAATTAAATCTATCACGCCATCAGAAAACATTTCGGTATGTAACCCTAAATTTTTATGATTTATTAAACGTGTTAATACAGCATTTGGTATACTTCCGATTCCCATTTGTAACGTGCTACCATCTTCAATTAATTCGGCTACATAATCGCCAATTTTAATTTCAATTTCATTTGGATTAGGAATTTCATGTCCGTGAATAGGAGCGTCATGTTCTACAAAAGTATCAAGTTCAGAAATATGAATAATTCCATCGCCATGAGTTCGAGGCATTTGCGGATTGATTTGGGCAATTACGTGTTTTGCATTATCAATTGCGGCTAAAGAAGCTTCAACAGAAACCCCTAAAGAGCAGTAACCGTGTTTGTCTGGCGGAGACACTTGAATAAAAGCGACATCAATTGGTACAATATTTCTTTTAAATAAAATGGGCAATTCACTTAAAAAAACAGGGGTATAAGAACCGTTTCCTGCTTTTAAAGTATGACGCACGTTTTTACCAATAAAAAATGAATTTACATGAAAGCTCTTGCTGTATTTTGGATCTGCATACAACGTATTTCCTTCAACATGTAAATGAGAAACTTCAACACTTTGTAATTCTTCATGTCTTTCGGTCATCGCATCCATTAAAATTTGTGGTGCGGCGGCGGCGGCTTGAATGTAAATTCTGTCGTTATTTTTTATCACTTTAACAGCTTCTGCTGCGGTTACTGACTTATACATTGTATGATTTTTTAGATTTTTTATGCAAAATTACAATGGATTATTAGCTTAAAACCTGTCAAAAATCATATTTTCAAAAGGTTTATTAGTGTATAATTTTCTATAAAATACAGTATCTTTGCGCTATAATTTATGAATGATGATTAAAGTAAAAACAAGAGAAGAAATTGAGTTAATGAGAGAAAGTGCTTTGGTAGTTTCTAAAACTTTAGGAATGCTTGCCAAAGAGGTAAAACCTGGGGTAACGACACTTTATTTAGATACATTGGCAGAAGAATTTATTCGTTCTCAAGATGCAATTCCTGGTTTTTTAGGATTGTATGATTTTCCGAATACACTTTGTATGAGTCCGAATGCACAAGTAGTACATGGTATTCCTAACAAAAAACCATTGGTTGAAGGCGATATTATTTCTATTGATTGTGGCGCTATTAAAAACGGATTTTACGGCGATCATGCATACACTTTTGAAGTAGGCGAAGTTGCCGAAGAAACTAAAAAATTATTGCAAGTAACCAAAGAAAGTTTGTACGAAGGAATTCGTCAATTTAGAGCAGGAAATAGAGTAGGCGATGTAGGTTTTGCTATTCAGAATTATACCGAAAAAAGAGGATACGGAGTTGTTAGAGAGTTAGTAGGTCATGGTTTAGGAAGAGAAATGCACGAAGATCCTGAAATGCCAAATTACGGCAGAAAAGGACGAGGTAAAAAGTTTATAGAAGGTATGGTTGTTGCTATTGAACCCATGATAAATTTAGGAACGCATAGAATTAATCAACTCTCTGATGGTTGGACAATTTTAACAAAAGATGGCAAACCAAGTGCACACTTTGAGCACGATGTAGCAATTGTAAACGGCAAACCAGAATTACTATCTACCTTTAAATATGTGTATGAAGCATTGGGTATTGAGAGTGATGAAGAGGATGAGTTTAGATACTAATTTCACGAATTTTATAAAAATATACTTGCTTAAATCTTTAGTTTAGTAAAAGAATAATTTTTAGTTATATGAGTAAATTGCTATTTAAAGAAACTTCTTATAAAATTATTGGTGCTTGTATGGAAGTTCATAAAGAATTAGGAAAAGGGTTTGCTGAAATTGTTTATGGTGATGCATTAGAAATTGAATTAAAAAAACAACAACTTTCATACGAAAGAGAAGTAATGTTTAATATCACTTATAAAAATGTAAAGTTACCTCATTATTATATTGCAGATTTTCTAATTAATCAAAAAATTATATTAGAGATAAAAGCAATTGAATCATTGACCAGTAGTCATGTAAAACAAACCTTAAATTATTTAGCAGCATCTAAATTACATTTAGGCTTATTGGTTAATTTTGGAGAAGATAGTTTATCGTATAAACGTGTAGTATTATAAAAAAGTAATTTTGTGAAAATTAGTGTAATTCGTGTCTTATTAAACACTATTCCCAGGCCTTTTTTAATCAAGGCGAGTTATTTAGTGCGCCCTATTTTATCCTTTTATTTAAAAGGCGATAAATTTACAGATCCAATTGACGGAAAAAGTTTCAGAAAGTTATTGCCTTACGGATATGAAAATCAACGAGAAAACGCACTCTCACCAAGTACTTTATCATTAGAAAGACATCGATTGATGTGGCTTTTTTTACAAGAAGAAACCGATTTTTTTACCGTTCAAAAAAAGGTGCTACATATGGCGCCAGAACAATGTTTTTTATCGATTTTTAGAAAACAAAAAAACTTAGACTATACTACGGCAGATTTATACTCGCCGATTGCAGATGTAAAAGCAGATATTTGCAATTTACCTTTTGACGATGCTACTTTTGATGTGGTTTTTTGCAATCATGTCTTAGAACATATTGTAGATGATACCAAAGCAATGCAAGAATTGTATCGGGTTTTAAAATCTGGTGGAATGGGAATTTTTCAAGTTCCGCAAGATCTCAGTAGAGAAAAAACGTTTGAAGATGACACTATTATCGATAAAAAAGAACGCGCTAAAATATTTGGGCAATATGATCATGTACGTGTTTACGGACGTGATTATTTTGATAAACTTCGCTCAATAGGTTTTACGGTTGATGAAGTAGATTATACAAAAAAAATCGCCCCAGAAATCCTAGAGCGATATTGTTTAATGAAAGGAGAAATTCTTCCTGTATGTTATAAAGAATAACTATTCTTTTTTACTTGTTTCGGGGGCTTTTGGCGTACTGTTTTGTCTTAAAAAATCAGCCATTTTTACTAGCTTTTTATCGCCTAAAATAATTACTCCATTTTGCTGAATTTGATAATTACCATTTTCTAATTTTCTAATTTTAGAATCTCCTGTATAAATACCGCTTTCATCTTTAGGGGCATCAACAGAAGAACCGTTTTGGTTAAGCCAAATTGTTTCTCCATTTTTTATAGCTTGTAGTTTTTCATTATAAAAATAACCTAAATTGGCAAAATCAGTTGATTTTAAAACAGTACCATCAATAGAGCATAAATATCCGTAAATAGTATAATCTTCATTGTATAGCGGATGAACTCCTCCGCCAATATGGCCACCAAATTCATACCATTTTTTATGTAATTTTACTTGCCCGTTTTTATTGAATTTGTCAATTTTATCTGCTTTTTTCAAAATTTTAAATAAATCTTTTAAATTAGAAATGTTTACAAATTTTCTTTCATTTAAATCATAAACCAATGCTTTTAAAGAATTGTTAGGGTAGGTAACTAAACGCCCGTTTCCTCTAGGTAGCATTACTTTACCGTAATGAGTAGATAGCGGATTAAAATCGGAAACAGCAGGTAAAGAAAAACTGTTTTTTGTACTGGTATTATAGCATAAAATTTTTGTTGGTTTTTCTTTTTTATTTAGCAATAGAATAAATCCGTCAAAGCTTTTTACGGCTTTGTTATTTTCATCTGCTTTAATAAGAACAAGTCCTTTATCGTCTATAATACCAAAGTTGCCGCTTTTTTCAAATACGGCAATATTTTTTTTATTAAATTGATAAATACTGTCAGCATTTATACTTAAAGCTTCCGATTTTTTATGCCAAACTGTTTTTAAAGAGTCTATCTTTTTTAATTCTAGTTCTTTTCTTATGCGTTCCTCTTCTAATCTTTTTTCTTCGACTTGTTTTTCTTCAATTTCTTCTTTAATAGTGATGTACAATTCTAAAAAAGTATTGTATTCTTCAGAGTTTTTGTTTTTAGCTAATAAAAAATATTGTTTGGCATATTTATGTGCATCATTTAACTTACCAAGTTCATAATAAATGTGAGTGCCTAACCAAGCATTTTTATAATTGGTGATGGAATCTTTATATTTTAAGGCTTTATTAAATTGCGCCAAGGCTTTTTTCGGATTTATTTCTGTAAATAATTTTTCTTTGGCTCTTTTAAAATAAACTTTTGCAATGTCATCATTTGATTGTGCGTAAAATAATGTTGAATTGATGATACAAAACAGTATCAGTAGTGTTTTTTTCATGCTGAATCCCTCCCCTTAAGATTAATTTCTTGCTAATTTAATAAAATATAAAGATATTGGCAATAACTAATTGAAACAATACCTAATTGTGGGTATTTTAAGCAAATAATAATCTTCTGAATATGATGTTTCAACTTCTAAAAACACCTAAAATTAATGAATCTCTTTTATTTGAAGTTGTTGTGTTTCATCCTCAAAAATTAAAATAACTCTCAATTCAGGATGATTTTTTAAAAATGCGATGGTTTTTTTAAGTCCCATTGCCATAAAAGCGGTAGCGTATGCATCTACATCGGCACAATCTAAAGGGGCAATTACTGAAGCGCTTAATAAATTACTTTCGGTAGCAAAACCTGTTTTTGGATTGATGGTATGCACCACTTTTTTACCTGATTTGGTGACTCTAAATTTACGGTAATTACCCGATGTTGCCATCGCTTTGTTTGTTAATTCAATAATTTCTTGATACGATTGTGTGCCGTCTGTATTGGGTTTTTCGATGGCGATTTTCCATGGTTTTTGTTTCGGGTTTTTACCTTTGGTTCTAATTTCTCCGCCCACTTCTATCAAATAATTTGTAACGTTTTTACTTTCTAAAAACCGTCCGATAATATCAATTCCGTAGCCTTTTGCATTGGCATTAAAATCTAAGTAAATCTCAGAATATTTCTTTTTTAGGATTTGATTTTTATCAATAGAAACCATTTCGAAGCCTACAAATTGTAGTTGTTTTTGGACTTCGGTACTGTCTAAATCATGCTGTTCTTTTTTAGGGCCAAATCCCCAAGCATTTACCAAATTACCCACTGTTGGGTCAAAAAAACCATCGGTTTCTTTAAAAATACGTTTCGATTTTGCAAATACTTCTTTAAAATAAGCATCTATAACAATCGTTGTGTCGCCTTTGTTTATCTTTGAAATATCGGAAGTTGGAATGTATGTAGAAAGCGATTTATTCACCAAAAAGAACAAACTATCTATTTGCTGTTGGTAATTTTTGTTACTCAAATAAGTAATATGATAGGTGGTGCCAAAAATGTTTCCTGTTAATTTGGTGATTGCAGGTTTTTCTTCATTCTTGCAAGATAAAATGAGTATGAAACTCATCAAAAGCATCAATAAAAAAGGCTTTTTCATACGATAAATAGGAATTATCAACAAAGGTACTATATAAATTTGTCATAAAGTCTTCATAAAAAATTATGAATATCTATTTTTCTATTATCATTTTATTATTTTTGTAAAATATCTGTAATTTAATTATCAAAAAAAAATGAAAAAATTTTTATTCCTCTTGTCATTTGTTTTCGTAGCAAGTTCTTGTGTTTCTAAAAAAGAATATGCAGCATTACAAGTAAATCACGAAAAAACGAAAGAGCAATTACTTGCTGTTAAAGATAATTTAACCAAATGTTTGATTGAAAAAGAAAAATATAAAAGTAATGCCTCTACGTTAGAAACGAAAGTAACCGAATTAAAAGCAGACAAAAAAAGAACCTTAGAATACGTAGATAATTTAACGGTTTTAACGCAAGGAGCGAATGCAAACATTAAAGAAACATTGATTCAGTTGAGTAAAAAAGATGCATATATCAACCGAATTAGAGCTGCAGCTACCAAAAAAGATTCGTTAAATTTAGTGGTTGCTTTTCATTTAAAGAAAGAATTGAAAGAGGGTATTGATGATGAAGATATTGAGATTAACGTAGAAAAAACGGTAGTTTTCATTTCTATTTCTGATAAATTATTATTCAAACCTGGTAGTTATGCGATTACGGATAAAGCATATAAAGTGTTAGAAAAAGTAGCAACGGTTATAAAAGGGCAAAAAAATATGGATGTGATGATTGAAGGTCACACAGATTCATCGCCAATAAAAACCGAATGCATTCAAGACAATTGGGATTTGTCTACCAAAAGAGCAACTTCAATTACTAGAATATTACAATACAAATTTGGTGTTGCACCACAACGTTTAATTGCTGCAGGACGTAGCCAATATATTCCGTTAGTAGCCAATGATACACCTGCGAATAAAGCTAAGAATAGACGTACAAAAATTATTATTTTACCAAGATTAAAACAATTTTTTGAGTTGTTAGAACAAAAAGTAGAGTAGTACGTTTTTAGTTTTGAGATTGTTTTGGTAATTAAAGCGCTTGGTAGTAATTAATAGCAAACAAAAAAGAGCCTGCAATTTGCAGGCTCTAAGTAATTTATAGCTAAAAAAGACCATTTAAAAAGGCAAATCGTCTGGTTCGTTTGAAGTTAAATCTGGCGCTGGAGCTAAATTTTCTACAGGAGGTACATTTGCAGGTGCAGCTTGTGCTAAACTCTCAATTCTCCAACCTTGTACCGAGTTAAAATACTTAGCAACTCCTTCTGGGTTGATCCATTCTCTACCACGTAAATTGATAGAAACTTTTACATCTTGCCCAACTTGGTAGCTGTTTAATAAATCGCATTTATCTTGCACAAATTCAATCATAATCATTTGTGGATACTGCTCATCGGTAGTTACTACCATTTCTCTTTTTCTAAAACCGTTGTTTCCAAAAGTTTGTGCTTCGTTAATTAATTTAATTTTACCAATAACTTCCATATTCTTGTAACTATTTAATTAAAAGCACTTTCCAAGCGCTTTTTACATCATTATTTTTTAAAAACTCTTGTGCAAATGTATGTTTTTTTATAATTTCTATCCCAATAAATTGCGGATTCTCTTTTGCAAAGTTATTAACATCGTCTTTCGTGGGAATTTGCGCTACATTACCCAACATTCCTAAATTATTACCCGATAAAATAGTACTATTTCTTATTGCTGACGGAATCATATCAACGCCAATACCTAAGGTAGAAATCGGTTTCGGAATCTCAAAAAAACCTTCTTTAGCACGGGTGTAAAAACTACCGCCTGCTCTGGCAACCAAATCAATTTTATGGTTGTCAATAGCGCCGTTTTTATCTAAAACAGCTTCATCAATATGCATTTTCACTACTTCGCAAATAATTAAATTTCCTGCACCGCCTTCATCGCCTAAAGAAATAATTTCGTTGATTTTACATTCTATTTGCACAGGAGATTCGGCTACTCTAAACGGCTGCACTTCATCCGAAGGAAGCATTGTAAAACCTGCTTTTTCAAACTCATTTACACCCAAACCATACTCTGTACTGCTTAAAGACATTTGTTGTACCATATTGTAAGAAACTACATTAATGACCACTTCTTTGGTTGCCAAAGCATTCTCTAAAGTGTGTTTTGTGGTGTTGTTTTTTACTCTTCGAGCAGGAGAAAAGATGAGTATTGGCGGATTCGCACTAAACACATTAAAAAAGCTAAATGGTGATAAATTTGGATTTCCGTTTTTATCCATAGTACTAGCAAAAGCAATAGGTCTAGGTGCAACAGCACTCAATAAATAACCGTGTAATTTGGCAGTAGAAATCTCTTTTGGATTGATAGACAACATTTTTGTGAAATTTAGGTGTGTAAATATACTATCATTTTAAAGAATAAGTTATATAGTTTATATTTGACCAATGACTTTTTTTAAAAATACTTTGTGGATCAAGCGAATTGCTTTTTTAGTTTCGTTTGTAATTGTCTCTTTAATTCTTTGGAACACCTATGTTTTCTTTCAAAAATTTAAACAAGAAGAGCGTGCAAAAATGGAAGTATATGCTGCTGCTATGGAAGAATTAGCCACAAATACCGATTTAAATGCGAGTACTAAACTACCTTTAAAAGTGCTAGAAAACACGCATAATATTCCCATGATTTTGGTTGATGAAAAGGGCGGAATTATAGATTCATATCATTTAGATAGCATAAAAGTAAAGAAACCTGCGTTTTTGAAAAAAGAATTGCTAAAAATGCAACAAGAAAACAACCCTGTGGTAATTAAATATGCTGGCATTACGCAATATGTGTATTATAGTAATTCAGAATTATTGAATAAACTTACCTATTATCCGTTAGCTTTGGTTTTAATTCTCGTGTTGTTTTTAACGGTAATTTACATGGTGTTTACCTCAAATAAAATTGCCGAACAAAATAAATTATGGACAGGAATGGCAAAAGAAACGGCACATCAAATAGGTACGCCATTGTCTTCTTTATTGGGGTGGATTGCTATTTTAAAACTAGAAAAAGTAGATGATAAATATGTTGATGAAATTGAAAAAGATGTACATCGATTAAATACGATTGCCGACCGATTTTCTAAAATTGGTTCTGTACCCGAATTAAAACCTCAAAATATTGTTACCATTTCTAAAACTGCTTTCGATTATTTAGCCTCAAGAAGTTCTAAGCAAATTACGTTTCATTTTGCTACTTCTAAGGATGTGATTAAAGCACAATGCAACAAAGAATTATTTGGTTGGGTTGTAGAAAATCTCATTAAAAATGCTATTGATGCGATGCAAGGTAAAGGTGTTATCACTTTTAAAATTTCAGAAACCGATAAAAAAGTAAAAATACAAATTGCAGATACAGGGAAAGGGATTCCTAAATCATTACAAAAACAGATTTTTAAACCTGGTTTTACTACCAAAAAAAGAGGTTGGGGTTTAGGATTATCGCTTTCTAAACGAATTGTAGAAGATTACCACAAAGGAAAAATTTACGTAAAAAACTCAGAAATTGGCAAAGGAACTACTTTTGAAATAGTGTTGGATAAAATTACTTAATTTTTTCAAGAATAATAGCGAATGTCATTTTGACGAAAGAGAGAAACCGCATCTTACTAAGAGTTTTAGTTTTCTTTCTTTCAGATGTTCTTCTCAAGGTGCGATTCCTCCACTACGTTCGGAATGATAGGTGAATTGAGGCGAAAACATTTACTCAAAACAATCAGAAATCTTCTTAGCAATGGTAATAAGCTCCTCTTTAGATAAACTCACTTTTTTTTGAAACTGAATATCTTCCATTCCTTGTAACGGAATTAAATGTACATGCACATGCGGTACTTCTAAACCAATAACACTCATGCCTACACGCTTACACGGTATTGCTTTTTCAATTGCTTTGGCAACTTTGTATGAAAAATCCATCAACGATAGATATTCCTCTTTAGATAAATCAAATAATTTGTTTTCTTCTTTTTTAGGAACTACTAAAGTATGTCCTTTTGCATTCGGATTGATGTCTAAAAACGCAAAAAAATGATCGTTTTCTGCAATTTTGTACGACGGGATTTCGCCGTTTATAATTTTTGTAAATATGCTCATATTGTATAAATTTAATCTTTAAAAGGAATGTTATATCAAGCGTATTTGTTTTTTGAAAACAAATACGTATCGAAATGCTTTTTTATCTAAAACTTTCACCTGCCATGAGGTGTTAAATTAGGTAAAGGTTTGTCGTTTTTTAAATAATCATCGAGCCATTTTTTTGCCATGGCATCTACTTCGCTTGTAAACTCTCTCAATCCGTGGTTGCCGCCTTCAAATAATACCAGTCTATGTGGTACTTTATATTTGATAAATAGCAATGATAAATTGATAGACTGCTCAGGTACCACACGCCAATCTCCTGTACCATGTAACATTAAAATCGGTGTCGTTTTACTGATGTTTTCTACTTGATGTACTGCCGAACGTTTGTTTAAAGCATCGGCTCTATTTTTTAAATAATGCGGAATATTTTCGATATACACAGTTTCAAACGTATCTTTTCTGGTTTCCATTGTAAGGCGTAAATCGCTCACAGCGCCACCAACAATTGCAGCTTTAAATCGATTGGTTTTGGTTAAGGTTAAATACGTCATCATACCGCCACGAGACCATCCGTAGAGTCCCATTTTCTTCGGATTTGCATTTTCGATAGTATCAAAAAGAGGAATCAAATTCAAAATATCATTCACATCTTTTCCGCCAAATTCTTCTTTTCCTTCGCCGCCATCATTTCCTCGGTATTGGCTTGCGGCAACAATGTAATTCCAACTAGCAATTTGAGCTAAAATAAATACGGCTTTGTATTCATTGAGTTTCCCAAATTCTTTGTTGCCTCCTCGATTGTAAATGACACATTCGTACGTTCCTTTCTTTTTAGGTTGTGCCAAATAACCGACTACTTTTAAGCCATCACTTAGGTAGGTGATTTTTTCAATTTTCACCGCATTCAAATACTGATAAGCTTTTTTTAATTTCCCGTTTTTGGCAATTCGTTTTGCTAACTTCGGATAGTCTTTCCAGTTAAAATTACTTCTTTTTACAATGTTACCGTTTTGAGAAAAAGTGCTTAAAAAAGCGAGTAAAAAAGTAAATGTTATGAGTTTTTTCATCGTGATATATTAGTTTAAAAAAGATTGAATATCGATTTGTTTGCCATTTAAAATAACCATTTTATCACCTTTTAAATTTTCTAAATCTGTTAACGGATTTTTATTTAAAATCAAAATATTGGCTTTAAAACCCGTTTTAATTTCACCAAAATTAAATCCGTAGGCATCGTTAAAATTAGAGGTAGAAGCTGCTAAAACTTGTCTGTTTGTCAAACCAATTCTGTGCAAAACTTCTAATTCTTGATGCAAAGAAATCCCTGGCATTGAACCCCAAACATCGGTAGCAGAACCCGATAAGTATTTGGCACCGTGTTTATAATTCACTTTTTCGATACGTAATTGTGTTGCTGCCATTTTTTGATAAGCGGCTAGTTCTTTAGGCGGATAATAACTGTGTTTTCCAGTAACTTTATCCGCAGGTCGATTGATGTTTTTTTCATTAATAATTTGTGCAATTTTTTCTTTCCACGGATTTTTACTAAACGGCATATCAAGGTATAATAATGCAAACGTAGGTTGAATGTACGAATTCGATTTTCCTAAGTTTTTTGCATTGGCCAAAAGACGATTGTCTGTAGGTTTTAACTGCGTTAATAATTGATAATACCGCCATTTAGGAGAGCCTAAATTGTTACTAAAAGGTTGTTTAGCTACTTTGTTTGCTAACGAATCGGGTGCAATATCTAATGAGTATCGAGTGGTATGTACAAAGGCATCAACGCCAATATTCATTCCTTCTTGGTAAGAAGTAAAACCGAGTTCGCCAATGGTTCCCATGCCTAATTTTTTGGCATAATCATGCGCTAATTTCACTTGATTTGGTGTGAGCTTGTACATCATCAATAAAATTTCTGCACCGTTTTTATGATGTTTGTCAATTGTTGCTATAATTTCTTTATCGGTTACTTTTTCTTCGCCTACTTCGCGTAACATATGAATATTTGGCGACGGGTTAGAATCGTGATAAAACGCGCCTCTACGTTCGCTTTCTACCCCAATTACATCGGTAACACCCATGTATAAAAAAGCGTTTGCGTAGTTTTGATTGTTAATAACCGAAAAACCATCGGTTAAACCTGGAGTGATAAATTTCCCTTTGGCATCAATACTGTTTGGTTGGTTTTTAGCAATTTCAGAAGCATCAACAATCTTAAAAATAGTATCGCCTTTTATAATAATCGCTTTGTTTGTAAGGTCTTTGGTGCTTGTTCCGTTGTTGTTAATGTCAATTATCGTTCCGCCTTTAATAACGAGCGCATCTTTGTAAATTTCTTTTTGCTGACAGGAAAATAGCAAAAGAATAATTATAAAAGCAGCCGTTTTACAGATAGAAAGCATAATTATAAATGTTTAAAACCCTAAATATAGCACAAAAAAAACACTTTGCGTTTTGCAAAGTGTTTAAAATTTTAAATGATAAATTTCTTACCTCGAAATATCAATAATTTCGAATTTCATAATGCCATTTGGCACGTTAATTTCGGCAATTTCGCCTACTTTTTTACCCAACAATCCTTTTCCGATAGGAGAATTTACCGATAGTTTTCCATTTCTAACATCGGTTTCAGAATCGGCAACCAAGGTGTAGCTAAATTCCATATTGTTGGTTGTGTTTTTAATTTTTACAATAGAATGAATCAATACCTTAGAGGTATCAAGTTGAGATTCATCTAAAATACGTGCATTGGCAACCACATTTTTAAGTTTTGCAATCTTAAATTCTAAGTGAGATTGTTCTTCTTTTGCAGCATGATATTCTGCATTTTCGCTCAAATCTCCTTTGTCTCTTGCATCTGCAATTTCTTGGGTTACTCTTGGTCTTTCAACTTGTTCTAGTTGATGTAATTCGTCTTTCAATTTTTTTAGACCTTCTGCTGAATAATACGATACTTTGCTCATCTTCTTTAAATTTAAAAATCCCATTACTGTTATTTAAAAACAGAATGAGATTGAATGCAAATATACAAAATATTTGTAAATTGCCATCGTTTTAAAGAAACAAGTCGGTCATTTCATGAAAAAAATAATCTTTTTACTGTTTGCATTTACAATGATTAATTGTGTTGATAACAAGCAAAATAACGATGTGTTGCCTTATGTTTCGGTCAATGAAACCATCGATTTAAACTTGCCTGCATATATCAATTTAAACATTCCTGGAGGTACAGCATATGCTTCTGGAGGTTTAAAAGGATTGATTATTTACAATATAAATGGCACGCAGTTTAAGGCATTTGAACGTGCTGCACCGCATTTACCAATTTCATCTTCTTGCTCGCAAATGGTAGTGCAAAATAGTATAAAAATGGTGTGTCCGTGTGATGATAGCGAGTTTAATATTTTAAATGGACAACCCTTAACCGACGGAATTGATGAATTTGCCAGAGAGTATTTGGTAACCAATTTAAACGGCACGATTTTACGAATCACCAATTTTTAGACTGTTTTTAAAAAATAGATGCTTATTTTTGTGCCAACAACACACAACTAAGACATTTACGTGAAAAACTATTATTCATCAGATTTTAAATTGGGCGTTCTCGGTGGCGGTCAATTGGGTAGAATGCTACTTGCCGAAACCCAAAAACTAGATATTTACACACTTATTTTAGATGCTTCTATAGATGCGCCTTGTGCTCAAATTTGTAACGAATTTTACCAAGGAAATTTGTTAGATTTTGATGATGTGTATAATTTCGGAAAAAAAGTAGATGTATTAACTATTGAAATTGAAAACGTAAATATTGATGCTTTAGACAAATTAGAAGCAGAAGGATTGATCATTTATCCGACGCCAAAAAACATCAGAATTATACAAAATAAAGGGATACAAAAGCAATTTTATACGGATCATGATATTCCTACCGCTGCTTTTTCTCATTTCTTTTCTGTTGATGAATTAAAAGCTGCTCCATTAAAATTTCCGTTTGTTTGGAAAGCTGTCCGATTTGGATATGACGGAACTGGGGTAAAAGTGGTTAAAAATAAAGAAGACATCAATCATTTGCCAAATACCGAGTGTATTGTTGAAAAAATGATACCGTTTAAAAACGAATTGGCGGTAATTGTAGCTAAAAATTCATCGGGAGAAACCGCTACATATCCAGTAGTAGAAATGGAGTTTCATCCAGAAGCAAACCAAGTAGAATATGTAATTTGTCCTGCAAGAATTGATGAAAAAGTTGCTCAAAAAGCACAAGAAATAGCCTTGAAAGTAGCACAATCTTTTGATTTTATAGGCTTGTTAGCGGTAGAAATGTTTCAAACAAAAGATGATGAAATTTTGGTCAACGAAGTAGCACCAAGAACACATAATTCTGGGCATTATTCTATCGAAGCAAGTTATACTAATCAGTTTGAACAGCATTTGCGTGCTATTTTAAATCTTCCACTAGGAAATACCGCAAGTAAAGTAGGCGGAATTATGGTGAATTTGGTAGGTGAAGAAAATTATACAGGGAAAGTAATCTACAAAAACATGGATAAAATTCTTCAAATTGATGGTGTTACGCCACACATCTACGGAAAAAAAATAACCAAACCTTTTCGTAAAATGGGGCATGTAACCATTGTGCATACAAATATTAACAAAGCAAGAGAAATAGCTCAAAAGGTAAAAGAAACGGTTCGGGTAATTAGTGCGTAATTTTTTACTAAAACAAACTAGTAGGCAATCCACTAAAAGAATTTTTGAGCGAATAAATAAATATTGCTACAAAAATGACAAAGCCAACCACCATTAAAATTTGCGTTGTGTTTATTTTTTGAATTTCTTGCCTGTCGTTAATTTCACAAACTTCTCCTGGGCAATATTGTGCTTTTTCTTTGTTAAAAAGTCCGTATAATTTACAGCCAATACATACATTAAATGCGGTTTCAAAGAATAAAAAAATCAAACAGGTTAAACAAATAATACCAGATATTGGGCTAAATGTATTCATTATTGTTACTAAAATAAGCATTGTTCCAGATAAAATCAATCCAAGAATCCATGCAAATTTCTTTTGAGGAGCTCCTACATAAATGGGGGTTTGTTTACGTACCATAAATTTACCGATAATTAAAATGGGCGAGTACTTCGGATTGATAAAAACACGAATAAACATATCAATAAAAAAGAACACAATCATAAAACGGAGCATTATAAAACTAGATTTTAAAATAGCTAATAAGATAGCTATAAACATAAAAAGGAACAATATTCCTGCACCTGCTCTAATTTCTCTTTCGTTTAATACAGGTATTTTGTACCCTTTTACAGTTTCTCCAAATTGTTTCATCGTGCTTTGTTTTTAAGTAGTTATTTTTATATGACGATTAAAAACGTTTTTCATAACAAAAAAGAGATACTTTTTTAATGTTCTTACAAAAGAAAATTAATTATTGTAATTTTGAGCTTTAGTATTATTAGAAAACAAACAACAAACAACAAACAACAAACAACAAAACAACAAAACAACAAAACAATAAAATGGTAGGAATTATTATGGGAAGCGATTCAGATCTTCCAATTATGCAAGAAGCAATCGATGTATTACATAGTTTTGATATTGCTATAGAAGTAGATATTGTATCGGCACATAGAACCCCAGAAAAATTAGTAGAATACGCAAGAAATGCACATAAAAGAGGTGTACAAGTAATTATAGCAGGAGCAGGAGGAGCTGCACATTTACCAGGAATGGTGGCAAGTATGAGTCCGTTACCTGTAATTGGTGTACCTGTAAAAAGCAGAAACTCTATTGATGGTTGGGATTCTATTTTGTCTATCTTACAAATGCCCGCAGGTGTTCCTGTGGCAACTGTTGCTTTAGACGGTGCAAAAAACGCAGGTATTTTGGCAGCACAAATTATTGGAGCGTCTGACGCAATTGTGTTAGACAAAATTATTTCTTACAAAGAAAGTTTAAAATTGAAAGTAGAAAAAGCGGCTGAAAGAGTGAAGAAATAAAATTTGCACTATGAAAAAACACTTTTTCTTCTTTTTATTACTAGTTTCCTTAACTCTTTTTTCACAAGAAAAAGAGGCTGTAAAATCGAATCCAATTATTTTTGTTGACATAACAGGAGGTATTTCATATATTAGAACTCTTAATGCTAGTGTTACAATTAATTACCAAAGTAAAAATAACCTTTTTACATATCGATATTCTGAATTGTACCATATAAAATCATCCTATTCGATATGGGAAAAACTTTTTCCTTTTCTTCTTTTCTTTCCTCCAAAAAAATCAGAAGAACATGCGTTTTTATATGGAAAAAGGTTTATAAATAATGATTTTTCATATTCTTTTTCAGGCGGAATTTCTTACACAAAATACATAGATAATCCAATTTTGTTGCAGCCAATAAATTATGATAATTTTTTTTGGGGCTTTCCTTTTGAGGTAAATGTAAAATGGTTTAAACCTAAAAAAGAAAGGATTAAAATTTATGGTCTAATACCTGTTGGGAAACCGACTATTTTCGGGTTTTCTACAGGAGTAAAATTATTCGGAAATATTTCAAAACAATCTTATATTGGTATTGGTTTAACCTTTGGTTTGGGATATTATAAAAATTATTAAAAAATGAAAAAGTATTTAGTATTGCTCTTGTTTTTTATTCAAATGAGCTTTTATGCACAAAAAAAAGAGGCTGTAAAACCGAATTCAATTATTTTTGGAGAAATAACAGCAGGATTAGGATTTAAAAATACAGGAAGTGGTATTGTTTCACTTCATTATCAACATGAAAAATCGCTTTTTTCTTATCGATTTTCAAGATTAAGAAAGAGTAAATTATTTATTACTTCACTATTTCCTATTGTTCCAGCATATTACACACCTTTAATAAAAATTAAAGCAAAAGAGTATGCATTTTTATATGGTAGAAGATTTGTGGAAAATGATTTTTCTTATTCCTTTTCAGGAGGAGTATCTTATACAAAATCTACCAACATTCCTAAAATATATCCTGTGTTTACAGATTTTTATATGGGGTTTCCGTTTGAAATAAATATAAAATGGTTTAAATCAGAAAAAAGAAGTATTATGTTGTTTGGTCTTATTCCTATTACGAAACCTACAGGTTTTGGAAGCAGTCTTGGGGTAAAATTATTCGGAAACCTTTCAAAACAATCTTATATTGGTATTGGCGTTACTTTTGGGTTGGGCTATTATAAAAATTATAGAGGTCAGTAGATAACTGCATAGGT
>CAMZMA010000249.1 GCA_947311815.1 uncultured Flavobacteriaceae bacterium | reverse complement strand
CCAGCGCGCCATATTGGCTAAACCGGTCGTCGGTCTCGTTCAGCGGGTTATCCTTGCCCTTCCACTTGGCCGAAAACGGCGGATTGGCAACGACCACGTCAAAGCTGTGATCAAGATGGGCCGGATGCTCCAGCGTGTCTTCCTGTTTGATATCAAAGCGGGAATAGTGCACGTCATGCAGGATCATGTTCATCCGCGCGAGGTTATAGGTGGTGCGGTTCAGCTCTTGGCCGAAAAATTCACCCACATCGGCCTCGCGCGCAATGCGCAACAGCAGCGAGCCAGAACCACAGGCTGGATCATAGGCGGATTTGATGCGGGATTTGTCCATGGTGACAAGCTTGGCCAGGATTTTGGAAACTTGCTGCGGGGTATAAAACTCACCGGCTTTCTTACCGGCACCGGATGCGAATTGCGCAATCAGGTATTCATAGGCGTCGCCCAGAACATCGGATTCAGAATCTTCGAGCGCAAAATCAATCTTACCCAGGTGCGAAAGAACCTTGGCGATTAGCGTGTTCCGCGCTTCAACGCTGCGCCCCAGCTTGGTACTGCCAAGATCGAGATCTTCAAAGAGCTGATTGAAATCATCCTCGCTCTCGGTCCCCATGGTCGATTGCTCGATACTGTTCAAAATGCCTTGCAGGTCTTCCAGGATAAAATTGCTTTTCCCTTCGGTGTCAGCATTCCCTCGAATAGTGATGGCTTCAAAAAGTTCACTCGGACGCAAAAAATATCCGAGCTTGATAAGGGATTCCTCGCGGATCGCATCAATATCATCATCGTCAGTGACGCTGGTGTAATCCTTTACGTCCTCGGTTTCTAACAGCTTATTGGCGAATATATGCTGCTTTTCCGACAGGTATTTATAGAAAATGAAGCCAAGAATGTAATCGCGAAATTCATCCGCACCCATTTTTCCACGCAACTCGTTTGCGATATTCCAAAGTTGCGTTTCTAAACGCTGTTTTTGTGCCTCGGTCATATTTGGTTCTTTTGCTGATAAAATTTGCTTCTTGGTAAAATACTATTCAGGAACGGTAATTTCGCAAGAAATAGTATAGAGCTATGCTCTTAGCATGGAGTAAGGGGTTTGCCAAATAACAGCGAGTTGTATTTGTAATTTTTGCCGTGTCTCATAAACTATACTATATGAGACAGCACGAAACGTTCATTTAAAGCGTCTCAAAACTCGTCTCATATTGTTTTCTCATATTTATTAGATATATTTGAGACTATGAAAATTGGATATGCTCGTGTGTCGTCACTTGGTCAAAGCCTCGACACACAAATTGAAAAGCTTGAAGCCGCTGGCTGTGAGAAGATTTTCCAGGAAAAGAAATCTGGAGCATCTACTCGCAAGCGCGAAGCTGTAAACGCCGCCCTCGAATTTTGTAGGGAAGGGGACGTGCTGGTAATAACCAAGCTCGACCGGCTTGCCCGTTCGATGTTTGACCTTCAAAGCATTGTTGCGACCCTGGAGCGCAAGAAAGCAGATTTGGTGGTCCTAGATCAGAAAATTGACACGACCACTCCCACGGGGCGGCTGACGTTCCATCTTTTAGGTGCGGTCGCGGAATTTGAGCGTGATTTGATAAATGAACGCCGAAATGAAGGGACGCAACGGGCCAAAGAAAAGGGTGTGCGGTTTGGGCGAAAACCAAAGTTATCTGAAAGCCAGGTTGCGGAACTGCAAGCTGCGTATAGGGCAGGGGAGAGCCCAAAGGATTTAATGCAACGCTTTGGGGTATCCAAGGCAACTTTCTATAGATATTGTCCCAAGGGTATATCCGACGAATAGGGTAGGGTGCTTGGTCTCTCGAGCCGGAATTGATGAAAAAGAAATAGAGAATTTGAATGCTTGAAGACCAAGGAATTGTGTTTCTGATACTGAATGCGTCGATTGTCTGGTGCGTGGTTGCCGGTGGCCTGATGTGGCTGTTGCGGATCAAAGCCTTGGTGCTGGTTATTCTGATTGCGCCTTACATCATCGGGTCAACATTTCGCGAAATTGCCGGTATGCCAGAGCTTATCGGCTTTTATGGTGTCTCGATGTTATACGGATCCCTTGGGATCGTTGTTGGCATTTTATATGTCGAGTACGCTCGGGCGAAAGCATATTTGAAACGTGTTTCAAAATCATCTTTCCTGGCTCGAGGCGGCATAGCATTGTCTTCGATTTATCTGCTGTCCTACTTTGGACAGAAGATCATTTTCAACAATCCGATGGTGGAATTTGTTCTTGGCTATATCGACGGGGGAGCCCGCGCCAAGGAAATAGTTAGCCAAGTGGATTATGACGGTGCCACAACTGCTGGAATTACCATTGCCGGTAGTTTTGCGATATTGGCGTTTAACAATTACAGGGAACGGAAAACGGCCCTGAAAGAACTCGAATCTAAAAATGAACTGGAAGTCCTGTGAAAAATAAAAAAGTAATGTTTGCCGCTATTGTCGGCATCGTTTTCCTCTTTGCTGGTTATAATCTCTACAGTTATTTCAAAACGCAACAGGCCATCCAAGTTGAAGAAGACCGCGTTACTGAAGAACGCCGTATTGAACGCGACCAGGAACGCCAAACTCGAGAAGCTGAAACCCAGGCTCAGCAGGAGAGGGCTGAAGCTGAACGAGTGGCAGAACGTGCCGCTGAAGAACAAAGACGGGCAGACGAAGCCGCAAAGCGGGAAGAGGCACGGATTGCTGAAGAAGCGCGACAAGCCGTGGCAGACGCCAGAGCAGAGGAAGATCGCCTGGCTCAGGAAGAAGAGCGGATGCAGGCGCGAATTCTAAAAGCTCGGACCTTGCGCCAAATTGAAGGTATTCGGTCGGATACAGTGGAAGAACTGAATTCTGTTTCGCCGCGATATATTTCCGATCATCCTGAAGAATTTCTGACCCAAACTTTTACGGCTGTGAATTTGGGCGCTCAGCGGAGTTCCATGAAATTGATGGTGCCTGAGAGCAATCCGCTTATGTTGTATGCTGCAATCAGTTCTGACACCCGTATTCTTCAAGCCTTGCTGGATATCGGAATAGATATCAATGCAGCGAACGAAAAAGGCTATACGGCGCTGATGTTTGCCAGTGCATACAACTCGCCTGAAATTATCGAGTTCCTGATAGGGCAGGGCGCTGATATTTCGGCGCAAGCCTATGTGATGGATCTAAACGTTCTGCATGTTGCAGCGCTTTTCAACCCGAACCCAGAGAGTGTAGAATCCTTAATTAATGCCGGTTTGTCGCTCGAGGGTAAAACTTCAAACGACTATACGGCGATTTTATTGGCTGCCTCCGACAACAAAAACCTGGAAGTGGTGTTGCGCCTGGCTCAGCTAGGCGCAGATATCGGAGTATATGATCAGAAAGGGACTGACGTTCGTGGGGTTGTTTTGAACCGCATCGAAGGTGATGATGATTTGTTCATGGCGATCACGCCCGAATTTAACGAGCGGGTTTTAGAAAATCTAAAACCCTAAAAGGGTTTTTTAAAATTTACTATATCGAACTCAGCGTCTCAGAGAAGGTCCATAATACAGTCACGTAAGACCTCAATTTTTGCTTTCTCTGAGATGTCTAATTTACGGATATTAGAAATTTTTTCCTCAATTTTTTGAGGAATTTCTTAAACAGTTTTCATAGGATGATAAATAAGTTTTCTATAATTGTTCCAATGGTAGAAATAGCACCTAAACTAAAGGAAATAAGCATAAGGCACGTAATAATTGCCCGTCGCTGGTGTTTGCTGGTGTTCTCGGATTCATACCTACATTGGAGTGTAGAAATAATAGCCGAATTAAACTCACTGTCAATTTTGATTTCATCTCCTTTATCTAGGGTTGCTGCAATATAAGCTGTGTATCTGTCAAGCGTTTGCTCCACTTCAGAGGGAAGAGAGAACTCTTTTTCTGTTATTTGTTTTTTAATTTCAGTTATCCAAGATGAGATATTTCTTGTATGAATGTTGTTTGCGCTTCTTATTACAAAATCTGAGCGAGAGAGGGAAATATTAATTGTCCTTGGTGTATATAAAACAAAAACTATGAATGCTCCAAAATGGAATATCGATCCGATATAGGCAATTTCGATTGATGAAAGCACGGCTTTATTTGGGAAGAAAAGATTAATAAAATAATTATTTTCCGCAAAGTTTAGTCCGATATTTGACATAATATTGTCCATGCGAATAACTGTCCCAAGAACAAATATCGCGATGAAAGCATTGGATATTTTCCCAGAAACTATGTGCTTAATGCGACTCCACTTCCAGGCGGTTTTAGTATAAATTTTCAACATTTATCAGCTTCTCCTCCACTCTTGTATATTCAGATTTATGGTGTATTGCCGCGCTAGATAACGTTTTGGAAATGCCTGTTCCTATTTTTCTACAAACCAAAGTATCGCCAAATTTTCTTTTGAAGTCTGGGACATATTTTGGATTTATTCTCATTATTAAAGATTTTTCACTCTCGATGAGTGACTCCCAAAACTTTAAGGTGCCTAAAGCTTTCCCAGAGCTCCCCTTTATACGTAAGATTGGTTGAATATCTCCATCAATTTCCAAGCTATCAGAATGGCAGTATGTATCATCTCTAAATGCATCAACTAAAACTGAATTATGTTGTAATAATTTAAAAACACCGAAGAGTTTAGGCTTAGCGTAAATATACTTGCTGGATTTTCCACCATTCAATACAGTTTCAACTTCCAGTACATTTTCATCAATCAAATAATTTAGGCAATAATCCAAATATTTTTTATCTATTTTTAGAATTTCAATATCTTTCAAAAACCGATGACATTCGATATATTCAAGGTTATCCCAATTTCTGGACGATCTTGTATAAAAATATTTACATATGTAGCAAATTATCAGGTCTGTTTCAGGTTTTGCTTCGTTCTTTAAAATATTGAACAGAGTACCTCTGTGATCAAAAAACACGTCTTCTTGATCAAAAGCTATACTCTTTACAATATTTCCATCATTGAAAATGAATTGTTCATTTCGAATGACAAACTGTTCACGCACACGAACATTTCCTTGAATAAACCTACGGTTTGAAATGACTTTACCCGTTAATTTTATGGCTTCTCTAATATTGTAATTACATAGCGTGCTAATATAGCTCAAAAGGTCAGATTCAAATCTATAAAAGATACGTTCCAGTATTTCCCTAGCCTTTTCAAACCGTTCAATATCTTTATAGTGCGAACCATGATATTTATTCAGAACATAATCAAACCGAGCCAGGAAAATATGTGCCAATGTGGCCGGTTTAGGAATGTTTAGATCGTTATTAGAAGTGTACGCCTTAAACCAATCGGTTTTTTTAAGTAGTTCCACAGTAAATGGACGTAAAGAAATGATGGTTATTCCATTAAACTTTCTTTCCCCCACATTTTTTAGACATTTGTGAAATCTGCAGGTCTGATGGACAAATAAACTCTGCGCATCACTATTTTCAATAGCTTCAACATCGTCCACTACCACTAAAACAGTCTCAATTGTTGTCTTGTCTGATACGTATTTTAACATCTCGGCATAAAATGCGTAAGGGTCTTCTTTTTTTAACTTTCCCAATATCTCTTTAGCTGAAAGATCTTCAAAAAAGCCCCCTACTTCAAGCAAACTTGAATTATGTTCATCAATAAATTCGTGTATCTCCTCAAAATCAAAAGTCCCTAATTCTTTTGGAAAGTGTTTTCGGCATAGATTATAGGCCGCTCTAATTTGCTTAATAAAGACTTCACGATAGTTTTCAGTGGTAACTGTTTTACCGTTAAGAAAATATGGAATAAATAATTTATTATTTGAAATTGTTGGATTCTGATCTGCTGTAAAGATTTTACGCAAATAAGTGCTTTTTCCGATACCCGTTTCTCCAACAACTAAATTGATATGGTTGACTGGAGTGTCAATGAAAGACCTTAGACTATCTTCTACTTCTGTATTTGTTACATATCCCGCATCCCCGTCTTTGTGTTCAACAGCCAACGACTCCGCTGAAAAAATTGTGTTAAAAACAGGTGTGAATTGTCTATAAATATCATTCCGTGCATAAGCGGAAACTGCGGGGAATCGCTCATTTATTCTATATCTACTCATGTTTTATATCGCTATGTTCAAGTTTATCCAATGAGTCTAGGCGAGTTGCTTTACGACATCAACCTCTCGGCGACTTTCGCGAACCATTTGACCACTCATAGGCATTCTGCACCTCAATAAATGTCGCCGCTGTTCCTCCACCATCAGGATGCGTTTCTTTGGCTTTCCTACGATACGCCTTCTTAATGTCCTCTGGTGAATAATCCCGACTAGGCTCCAACCCCAGGACGCCAAGATATTGAGCCCGAAGGCCTTTCCCTGGTGGTGTAGGACGCTTTGGTGCTTCGTGCTTTTGCCTCTGTGAACCTCGCTTTTGATCGGCACCGGTGCTTTTTGGCCCGCTTGATCCTGCTGTTCGTTCCTGACGTTTCTTACCGCCCCTGGCTTGTTGCGTTTCATCCTTCCAGCGTTTCTGTGCCTCGCTATCAGCCTCGCGCTGGCGATACGCCTCGTCGCGGCGCTGGCGAAGTTCTTCTTCGAGATCATCTTCCTTTTGCCGGATATCTTCAAACGCCTGCTGATACCGCATGGCGTAAACGATATCCCCCAGGCTTTGCGCCCAAAGCAAAATCCCATACACAAATGGGCCGTGATTCACCAAAACACCGGCAACGAAAATTAGGATTATCAGCCAGTTTGAAACGGCGAGAAACGCGTAAACCACAAGCCCGAACACCAGGGCAAAAAACCCCTTTATAAATCCAATGCGGAGTGTGAGTTTTCCGTAAAGCCAGCCAAGCGCAAAAACCACCAGCAAGAACATAAGAGTCGAGCCGGTGAGTTTCATGCCGGTCAGGGCGCGGAACATTACTTCAAAAAATTCCATTATCTTCTCCGGCCCTGCTGTTTTTGCTGAACCTGTGATCTAACCTGTTCGGCTTCTTTCGTTTGTGTCTTCTGCTGCTGTTTTTGTTCCGCAACACGGGCGTCTGTCTGGTGTAACTGCATCCGCGCTGATCGCCACCTTTCAGAAACGAACTTAACTTCTCGCAAAGCCCTTTCACGGTCCTGGCGGGCCTCATTTGGTAAAAAGCCAAAACGGACGTTCCCTTGAAGCTTTCCGAGTACCTTTGGGTTCTTTTGGAATTTGTTCAGAAAAACATCAAATCGGTGCTTTTCTGAAAGTTTCTGCCATTTATCCCAGGCGCGATTTTCATCACGATAAATCGTCCGAAGAAGGTTTCGGAGCTTTTCGGTCTGAAGGTTATATTCCCCCTCTAGGCGCTTTTTGATATATTCATCGCTCACGATAAAGGCACCTTCTTGATGGATTTTCCGCTCTTGGGGCTCTCAATATGTGCCTGCCCATATCGCTTCGGAATCCTCGCAAAACGCCGGTGGGAAAAGTATGGAAGCGTTTGAAGGATGGCTGGGTTTTTGTTCGCTGAAATTATAATTGCCTCGGTGTCCGCGATACGCCGCACGGCATCGGCATTCAGTAAATTATATTCGTGTCGCTCTTCCTTGGTTTCATCAAAGCGGTTTTTCTGGATCTCAATCACGCGGCCAGCAACATCTTGGAAATATTTCGCTGTTTCTTGATCCGAACCTGAATATGCCAGATAGGTATTAAATCCGCCCTGGATAGAACGGGCATAATCCTGCCCGTATCGTGCGGAAAGTTGCGCCAGGGATTGCAGAACGATTGAGAGGCTTACTTTGTATCCTCGAATGGTATTTGCCACCGAAACGAAATTCGGAATCGTGCTGTGGCCAAACTCATCATAGAGAACATAGACCGGCAAGGTCGCCCTGGTCGGCATACGCCGCATACAGGCGTTAAAAACACCCCCGAAGAATACAGAGGTCCAGAAACCGTAGTATTCCGCATGTTGGGCCGGAACGATAAAATAAACGATAGTTTTTTCGTCTCGAATGGATTCGAGGGAAAATGAGCTTTCTGAGGTCAGCTCAACCAGGCTTTGGTTGGTAAATGCTCGAAGGGCCGTCAAAGCGGTCAGCGCAAAGCTCTGCACCGCATTTGAATTTCCGGTGATTGCACCCTTCCATTCTTCCCAAAGGGTTGCGTCTGAGGGGTTTATTGGATCGTATGCCCATTTCACGACGAACTCATCCAGGGGCGCACCATCTGAACCAAAATTCTGAAGAAGGTGGTACAGGTTCCCCAAGGTAAAATACGAGGGGTCAAGATGCCCTGCCCTCTGAAGCAATTTCAAAAGCACGGAAACCAGGCGGATAGCGCCGTTATCCCAAAAGGCATCTTTAGCCGGCGTCCCTGAGCCGGCCTTTACCAAGGTTTCGGCAATCTGCTCGATTTCAATATCTGTTTTTGCCTCGAGGAGTGGATTGAAGCGCGAAGAATTATCCAGATCTTCGGGGTTTATCACAATCACCCGATACCCGTTTGCCTGCATGAACCCTGAAGTTTCAGCATATACCTCCCCTTTCGGGTCATTCACAACGATCGAACATTTTCGTTTCGCTTTATCCAGGACGTTCGGAATAATATAGCGGCTGGTCTTCCCTGCCCCGACCCGAGCAATAACGCAGATATTTTGGAAACTCTCTCGCTCGGATAATCGCCCTCGATCCCCGTCCAGCAATAGACCGGTATTTCGAGGCGATAAAAGGCTCGAGGTTTCAGAGCCCATCAAAAGACGCGCCCCGTCACGGCGTTTCAGGTATTTTCCAAATATCAGGGCGTAGGCGGCTTTAGCGCTCGCGTCTTTCAGTATTTTCGAGATCACTATGAGCCTTTCTCAAATGGTCGAATTCATCGTTAGAATTTCTATGGGTTAAATTTTTCAAAATGTGTAGGTAGCGGTTTTGCAGCCCGAGCAAGGTTCCTTGGACTGCTAGGCGAACCGTTGCCGCAAGCTCCCGCAATAATCGTTTTCATCGCTCACGTTTCGGGTTGTCCTTTTCTCTCTCAGCGTTTTCTTCTCGATCTTCCCGAATGGATTTTTTCCAGATCTTTTGAATTTCAGAAAGCCCATCATCTTCGACAATATCCCGCTGGTCAATTTCTTCTTTCTCCAGCTCCGGCTCGGATTGCTTTTGTTCTTCCGTTTGTTCCTGGTCGCGATTGGTGCCTGCCTCTTTTCCAGACCTATCAGCCCCAGCACCTTTTTCTTTTTCACCCGCAGGCGATTTTTCAGAACGAGCCGTTTCCACCTCATTCATACGGCATTCAATTTGCTCGGCCAACTCGGGATTGAGAGTTTTCAGGCGATGGTTTTTCCCGCTTTCATGGTCGATAACCCCAAGGTTTTTTCCTCGAACATAGAGCTCTAAATCAAAGCGCCCCAGAGCTTCGAAAAAACTATCTCGATCCTGGGATAGATCAAAAGCATTTTGAACCCGTTCCAAAACCTCTTCCCGTTTGGGCCGTTTTCCCGTCCGGCGTTCCAGCTCAACCTCGCCCTTTTTCAGGCGGCGGTCCGACACTTTCCCAATAGCGAGCGTTTGCTCTAGCTCGGGAAAGTTTTCCAAAACATGCGCTTCGAGCTGCACCTGAATTTCTCGAAATTGGCCTTTGGATAATCGCAGCCGATTTTGCTGACCGGCACGGTTGGCCGAAATCATAAGGTGCATGTGATAACTGTGATCTTTGTCCTGGTGTAAGCCCCCAAACACCAAATTATCAGGACACCGCGCCGCGATGTAGTTCTGCGCTATTTGGTAAAGGCGGTCTTTTTGCTCTTTGGCCGAAAGTCCCTTTGCTCGGGTAATCGAGATAATTTCATGGTAGAGATATACGCCGTTTTTGCGTTTACGGAGCAAGGTTCCGTTGCGTTCAAACTCGGCGCGAATTCTCTCCATATCTCGAGCCATAAGATTATGGCGGATGCAAAATTCCTCCTGTCCTGGCTCTCGTTCGATATACGATAAGAGCTGGGCAAAACTCGGAACTTTTCGGCTCATGGATTTGATTATCATGTGTCGGAATCCCGAGCGGCTTGGCTGGTATTTCCCTGGGACGCGGCGCGGGAAATTGCATCTTTCAGTTCAAGCTCTAGGTCGCGGATGTGCAAGAAAACTTCTTGCTCGTCTAGCACCTGGCCAATGCGATTTGAGCGACGGGCCATCTGGTTCACGTTGTTCGCAATCGTGCGAATAACGCGTTCCAGGTCGGCAAGTTGATCAGCTATTTCCTCGGGGGCTTCACGGTTTTGGTGAAAGCTTTGCATGGCTAAGCGTTTCACAAAAGCCGTAACAGGAAGGCCCGAGGTTTTGGCAGATTTGGATATCAATCGAAATTCAGGCAGGGTGAAAGTAAGGTTCACGCGTTTCGCGTGAACCTTATATTCCTGCCGGTAATTCTTCTGATATTCGCTTCTATCCATCGGATGCCAAAAAGCTTAAAAGGGTTCAAAGGGAAACGCGCTCGAGCAATTTTCCCTTGTGGGGCTGCAAGGGGTTTAACCCCTGCCAAGATGTGTATTCGAGAACGACCGTAGGGTGTTCGTAACGAATATGCAATCTTGCAACACGCGCTTCACTGATATTTTGGGAATCAACGCCGGTTTGTCAAAGCGGTTTTCTTCACCCGTTCTTCACAATGCGGCAGGAACTCAGGCCGTGCCGGAATACATTATCAAAGGAAAATAAAAGGGGCGTTAGCCTCCCCTTTTATTGTAACAGCTCGGACAAAAACAATGCTCTTCGGCATCGTCAGGTAGCTCGGCTGTGAGATAGCGACCTTCGCAAATTTCACAACATTGGCGATATTCGCGCTCTTCATCCAGAAGGACTTTTCAGGATTTGCAAATATAAGTTCCCTCAAAACTCATACCTGGTTCTTCGTATATATTCTCAATTTTCCAACCGGTAATTTTACTGAGCCTTTGCAGCAAGAGATTATTTGGGGCCCAAGCCGTATCGTAAGAAATATAAGCTTGATCATCACTGGCAGCCATAACGCCAGCAACGCCCGGAAACCATTTTGAACCGGTGTTATTGCAGGCCCAATTGTAGTCCCAGTTTTCATCCCCTATCGGATCGCGACTTGTGAAAACTTCTGGAAATATTTTGTGCATGTTGAAGCGGTATTCTCCATTATCAAGAATAAGAAACTTCTGCACCTCCATCGCTGGCGCATCTATGGTTACCTCGTTGTAATTCCAATTTGGCATAATCAAAAAATGATAAAATAAAACACCTCAATTTGAGGCGTAGTAAGAAAACCGCGCACTGTGCGAAGGTGTCAAAAATCCGGTCACTCGGATGATGATCCCATCCTTACCGAGGGCGGTTATTGATACCAAGCACCAGCGGTAGAATTACAAGACTCTGATTGAAACCCCCTCCCCTAGCACGGTCATTGGCGAAGGGTATTTCGTCTGAAAATCTTTGCGGGTGAAAAGAAAAAATAGGTGGCTTAAGCCTGCGTGTCGGGCTCATAATTTGCCAGATATAGCCTGAGAGCTTGCTCTACAATTTCCTCGATTGAGCGGCCTGTTCGCTTGGCTTCATCTTTCAACCAGGCCATATGCTCGGTTTCAATATCCAGTGTGATGGTGCTATATTTGGTCATAGTGTTTTCTCAAAATATTATTCAGGTTTTTCATAAAAAGCACCCCTGCCCTTTCCATAAAGCTGCAAGTGGCCCTGGGATACCAGTTTTGTCAGCCGCGCCCGAACCGTGGGTCGAAGCAGTCCGGTCAGCTCTTGGGCAAGGATGGTGGTGATTTGTCCATGCTCGTTTACATACTCGAGAATTTGCAGGCTTTCTTTTGGAAGCCCTTTGGTTTTCGGCTGCGATTGCTGTTCGAGCTTCACGCTCAAATGGTCTTTTTGTCGTTTCAGCGAAGTCATAAAGAAACGAAGCCAGGGAAGCCAATCGGGATTATCGCTTTCCAATGTCGTCTGGGTGCGGCGCAAAGAAAGGTAGTAGCTTTCTTTGTTCTTCTCGATCACGCTTTCCAGCGAGGCGTAGGGGATATAATTATACCCTGCCTTCAGCAATATAAGCGAGGTCAAAATCCGCGACAAGCGCCCGTTTCCATCCTGAAAAGGATGGATGGCCAAAAATACAACTGTGAATATTCCTGCAACAAGGAGCGGGTGCAGGCTTTTATCTTCCAGAACTTCACGGGTCCAGTGCAAAAGTTCCTGCATTTTGCGAGGGGTATCAAAAGGGCTGGTGGTCTCAAAAATCACGCCCAGGCTTTTCCCGTCTGGATCAAAAGCTTCAACAGAGTTGGCAAATTTTTTGAATTCGCCCCGATGCCGCTCGTCCTTCTCGGAGTGGCGAAGCAGGTCGCGGTGCAACTGTTTCACATAATTTTCCGAAAGTGCGATATCGTTGTAGCTTTCAAAAATCAGGTCCATTGCCTGCGCGTATCCAGCGACTTCCTGCTCGTCTCGCGAAGTAAAAGATTGGGTGGAAAGCCCCTGCGTGAGCTTTTCCACCTCACGGTCGGAAAGTTTAGCGCCTTCGATACGCGTCGAAGATCCGATGCTTTCTATCGTTGCCACATGGCGCAAGGATTGCAGGCGCTCGGGCGAGAGCGTTTTCAAAATCTTCCAACTGCCTTTGAATTCATCAATTTCCGCGATAAGCTTCAGAAGGTCGGGCGTTATATCTAGTTTTGAGAGGTTCATGGATATCCATTTAAGTGTCTAATCATATCCATTTATATTCATTTATATCCAATTAGCAAATAATCATGAAAAAGCCCCACTTGGGGGCTCTTTCTAAAATCCAAAGTCAAACTGCTTTGGATCTGCTGAAGTATCCTCCCGAGCCGGTTCTGGCCGTTTGGTTTCTTCTGCTGTTATTTGTGGCGCTGGTTCCGCCTCTTCTTCGCGCCGAGCAAGTTTGTTCGCCCAAAATCCCATATGGTGGGCAGGCGTGTACCAAACTTCTCGAAGTTCCCAGGTCAGCGTATTTCCGACGATAATCTCGCCAGGAACATTCCAGAGGGTAAGTTGAATATAGCACATAAGCGCGGACATGCGGTCCACATCAATGCACTGCACCCAAAGCTTTTCGGCTGGATTGTGTTTGTGAGAAATCAAGATTTTCACAAAAGAAAGCACCATGCCCCCTGCCCCGCAAGCGGGTTCGGAAAGCGTGATAAAATCCTGTTTCAAGTTCGTCAAATCTGGGCCGTATGTTATCGCGGCCATAAGCTCGGAAAGCTCCGGCGGTGTGAAAAACTGCCCCTGGTCTTTGCTAGATATTTCGAGCTGCATGTAAAGCGGCCCGAGAATATCGCGGGGTTCGTTTTCCAGAAGCGCAACCAGGATAGAAAGAAGTGTTGGAAATGCTTCCTGGTCTTTCTTCTCATAGTTGCCGATAATCTGCATATATTCCGCTTCACGTTTCTCGTCTTTCGCGAGACTATTGTGAAGGGAACAAGCTGCCATCGTCACAAAATCTCGAAATACATCATAGCGGTGTTTGTGCCGCGCAATGTCTTTGAAGGTTTTCAGGAATTCAGAAAAGCCTTCGTGTTCGTTTTGGTAGGTCATTGCCCTGCCCCTTTGTTTGGGGTCTTTCATCTGGCTTCCACCAGCTTGTGAAAGACTGGTGGTTTGATTGGTGAGCTGGTTTTGGCTCGGATTTATTGTGCGAGAAGTCGCCTTTTTGTCAAAAGTTTCTCAGATGGTTTTTGTGTTCATAGTTTTGGATTGAAATAATAAAAAAACGGGACGAATTACTCGCCCCGTGAAACTGCCCTGCCCTACCATTCTTCAGCCAGGAGTATTGTCAAAACCCGGGTTGTTACTGCCGGATTGCTTGGGTCTGGAGATCAATGCTCGACGTTTTGGTCGTAGTAATCAAATTTCCAATACAGAATTTCTCCTGCCATTTCGAAACGCCCGAAATCGTGTTCGCCGTATGGGTCATTGTCTTCGTTGAAATTGCTATATTCTCGGACCTGGGTAAATATCTTTTGGTCCTGCTCCAGCTCGGAAACGCCGCTGGTAACGAAAAGTTTGCAGCCAATAAATGTGGTTCGTGCCGTATCATTGAGCTCGGCAATAGCTCGTGTTCGTGCGTTCGTCATGTGCGAAATGCTAGGAAATAAATTGCCTCGAACTGAGACATTGGAAGTCTATCGCGCACTCCCCGCACCTGTCACCCGCAGGGCATGAAAACCGTTCGCGACAAAGGAAGCGCGGTTTTTGACAGGAAGGGGCAGCGATACACTTACAAGACTCAGTGGAAGCCCCCTCCCCTTATCCGCATCGTTCATCCTTTTCTATGATGGATAAACGGATTTGTTATCAATCAAATTTCGGGTATAATATGATGGATAAATTCCTAAAGTGCGCCCGATTATGAGAGCAGATCAAGCCCGAAATATCCCGATTGACCGTTACCTGGAAAGCCAGGGGATCAAGCCTGTAAAAACGCGTCTAGGTGGACGGGAGCTTTGGTATCACAGCCCCATTCGAGATGGTGATAGCACCCCTTCGTTCAAAGTTGATTCATCCAAAAACCTTTGGTTCGACCATGGCCTTGCTGTTGGCGGGAACATTATCGACCTGGTGGTGGAACTTTGTTCCTGTGATGTTCGGGATGCTTTGTGGCGTCTGGAACGAAGTGGGCTGCATTTTGGAACAAGCTCAACAGCTCAAAATAGAAACGGCGGCGACCGCGCTACGCGCGGAAATTCTGCGGGTGAAAAAGAAAAAAATACGGCGCTAGAAATGGTAGCAATAAAGCCTCTTCAGCACCCTGCCCTATTGCAGTATCTCGAAAAGCGTAAAATCGATCCTGAAATTGCCAAAAGCTATGTTTCTGAAATCGATTTTAAGCGCCGTGGAGGCCCTTCGAAGTATTTTGGGCTGGCTTACCCCTCTGGAGATGGGTTTGAGGTGCGTAACGTGCTCTTTAAGGGCTTTGTGGGGGTCGGAAAGAACGTTGCTTTCCATCCGGGAACAAATACGGCGCAACTTTTCATTTTCGAAGGCTTCATAGATTTTCTGACGTATTTAACACTGAAGAGAAAAACAAAGCTCGAAGCGAGTGTTTTGGTTCTCAATTCCGGCGCAATGCGAAATCGGGCCTTGCCCTACATTCAAGCTGAACAGGTCGAGGAAGTCCGCTTGTATTTGGATAATGATGATATGGGAAATATCTGCACCGAGTTTTTTCTCGAGAACGCTGAAGGCAAAAAAATCGCAGACATGCGCGGACATTATCAGAGCTATGATGATCTCAATGACTGGTTTGTAAAAACGAACTCGTAGTCTTTTTTCTTTTTCACCCCAAAAAAATTATTAAAAGAAAGCAACAACCGAAAAACAGAAGGCGAAGCCTCTCTGTTGTTGTTTAATATGTTTAATAAGAACGTTTAAAACGTTTAGGGCCTAAATAATGGCTTTATATCAAGGCTCTACGGGGTGTTAGGTGTATGGATATGGGGCGTGAGGTGTATGTTTGTGGGGTAATGGGTGTATAAATATGGGGCGTGAGGTGTATGGATATGGGGCAAAGGTGTATAAATATGGGGCGACCTTATTGCTATACTGTAAGTCATTGATAAACCGCTATTTTATCCCATTACTTCCTTCTTAAGGTGTATGTTTATGGGGGCAAAGGTGTATAAATATGGGGCGACCCCCTTAAGAAGCTGATTACATAGGGAAAACTCAGATAATTATCGACCTGCACGAATCCCTCTCCTTGTCTTAAGGTGTATGTTTATGGGGCGATTCGTTTTTTCCTTTCAAATTAAAATTAAAATTACAATCAAAAAGATTTGCGTTCTATTAGAATCAGATAGAATGGTGTAAAGATATACAAAACCCAATACACCATGAGCTGAGCTTTGACAAAACCTAAAGAAAACAAACAGATATTGAAGAAGCACGTTGCGGCTATTCATATCAATGCAAAGCTTTCACTCTTGCAGCGTAAGCTCGTGAATGCGCTTTTGTATAATGCGTATGATGGTTTACTTACAGATAATCAGCACTCTATCAGCACCAGCGTTCTGTGTGAAATGATAGGTTTTGACAGTAAAAACCTCGCGTATCTAAAGGCCTCACTCAAAGGGTTGATGGAAACCGTTGTCGAATTCGACGTGATGGAAGACGATGGCGAGCAGTCCTGGGAGGCTATGGTACTCCTCCCCTACGCAAAAATTAAGGGTGGAACCTGCACGTATCGCTATGAGCGCTCCCTGGCTGAAAAGCTGTATCACCCAGATACGTATTCAAAAATAAATCTGAGCGTTCTTCGAGAAATGAATAGCTCACATGCTTTGGTGTTGTACGAAAACTGTTTTCGTTTTGTTAATATCGGGCATACATCCTGGTGGGATGTGGATATTTTCCGCAAGCTTATGGCTGTGGATCAAATGTCCAGCTACAAGCCTTTCAAAGCATTGAACCGGAACGTTATTCAGCCTGCAATGAAGGAAGTGAACAAGCTTTCAAATATCCATGTAGAGCTCGAAACGCGAATGAAAGGCCGAAGTGTTACAGGGCTTCGCTTTACCATTAAGCCAAACCCTCAGCTTTCACTTATTGAAATGGAAGAAGAGGACGATATCAATGAAACAAGGGCATATAAGGCGCTTATCCGTGAAGGAATATCGAAAACTCTCGCGCGGGCTTGGGTAATCGAACATGGCGAGGAATATGTTCTTAGCAAGTTAGACTATGCAAACGACCAGGCTTCGAGTGGGAAAATTAAGTCATCAAAAAGTGGCTTCCTCAAATCAGCAATCGAGCAAGATTTTAAGCATGAAAAAGAAGTGAAGCGGGACCGACAAAAAGAAGTTGATGCGGCGCGGGACGTAAGGCGAAAGCTTGAATATGAGCTGGAAACTCTGAAAGCTGCCCTGAGAAGCTCCGAGAGCGCCTTTAGGCAAGAATGCACCCAGATTATCCAGGAAGCTTTCAATACCCTCTCAGCGGCAGAAAAAGATGCCGTGAGCAAGGAGTTTGAAAGCAAACTAAGTGCGCGAGTCTTTGTTCAAGATTTCAAAAAATCATCTTGGGCCAGCCGAACTGCATTTATTGATGCGGTGAAGTTTTGGGAAAAGCGTGGAACCCCCATACCCTCTTCGGATGAATTCAGCAAAGAAAACCCGCAAGGCACTATCGAGCAGATGCGGATAAAGGTGAAGAAGCTCGAAGAAGAAATGAAAAGAAAGTATTGAT
>CAMZMA010000248.1 GCA_947311815.1 uncultured Flavobacteriaceae bacterium | reverse complement strand
TACAAATGAAAAAAGACACGTTACATATAAAAAAATATGCAGCTATTGATATTGGATCCAATGCAATTAGGCTTCTAGTATCTAATATAATTATAGAAAAAGACAAAGAACCACAATTCAAAAAATCATCATTAGTTCGTGTTCCTATTCGTTTAGGAGCAGATGTTTTTGTTGATGGAAACATTAGCAAAGAAAATACATTACGAATGATTGATGCTATGAATTCTTTTCAATTATTGATGAAAGTTCATGGAGTAGAAAAATACAAAGCCTGTGCAACCTCTGCTATGAGAGAAGCAAAAAACGGCAAAAAAGTAGCTGAAAAAATAGCAAAAAAAACAGGAATTAAAATTGATATTATTAATGGTAAAGAAGAAGCCGCTATTATTTCATCGACAGATTTAAATGAATTGATAGAAAGCGAATCTTCTTATTTATATGTAGATGTTGGTGGTGGTAGTACAGAGTTTACTATTTTTTCTCATGGAAAAATCATCAACTCTAAGTCTTTTAAAATGGGAACGGTTCGATTACTGAACAACTCAAAATCAAAAAATAAAGCCATTTTTAAAGAAGTTCAAAAATGGATTGAGGCTCATACAAAAGGATTAAAAAAACTATCATTAATAGGTTCTGGAGGAAATATTAACAAACTCTTTAAAATGTCTGGTAGATCTATTGGCAAACCTATTTCGTTTATTTACTTAAATGCCCAATATCAGTTTTTAAAACAGATGAGCTATCAAGAACGCATCTCAGAATTGAGTTTAAACCCTGATAGAGCAGATGTGATTATACCTGCAACAAAAATTTATCTTTCGGCTATGAAATGGAGTGGCGCAAGAAAAATTTATGTACCTAAAATAGGATTATCTGACGGGATAATTAAAACCTTATACTATAATAATTTATAACTATTTTTTAATTTATTTTATTATTTATTTATTTATTGTACTTTTGTTAGGTGACTTTTTCTTCCCTCAAGTGTCATACATTTAATAAAACAAATTAATCAAAAACAATTATTTATTATGAAAAAACTATTATTAGTTGGAGCAATTATGTTCGGATTTTCGGTATCTGCCCAAGATTTACCTACCAATGCAGAACCAGGAAAATGTTACGTACGTTGTAAAACCCCCGAAGTATGGAAAAACCAAGATGTTACCATCGAAATTTCTCCTGCTTACAAAAGAATCAAAACACATCCTGCAGAATTTAAAACGGTTACAGAAAGAGTTTTAGTAAGCGAAGGAAGTCAAAAATTAGTTGTTATTCCTGCGCAATATGAAATGAAAGACGTTGTAGTTGTTACAAAAGAAGCTAGCCAACGTTTGGTTAAAATACCTGCAAAAACTAGTGTTGTAGAAGAAACTATTGTGACTCATGAAGCCAGTCAACGTTTAGAACTTGTACCTGCTCAATATGAAATGAAAGATGTTGTTGTGGTTGTAAAAGAGGCTCAAGAAAGATTAGAAATCATTCCTGCTCAATACGAAATGAAAGACGTAGTAGTTGTTACTAAAGAAGCAAGTCAACGTTTAGAAGTAATACCTGCAACTTATGGTAGAGAAACCGTTACATATCACAAAAGAGATTACGGAAATAGTTTACGTGTAATTCCTGCTGTTTTTAGCAAAGATTCTGAAACTATTGAAATTAAAGCTAAATCTGCAAGATGGCAAATGAGTGAAAAAGCTCCTGATTGTCAATCTTCTGACCCTGACGACTGTAGATATTGGTGTTTTAAAGAAGTTCCTGCTCAATTTAGAACTATTAGCAAAACTATTTTAGATAAAGATGCAGATGTAGTTTCAACTCCAGATTGTGAAGACAATGCTGATGGTAAAAATTGTGGAGATGCAACATATACTAAAAGAGTGATGAAAACACCTCCATCAACAAGAACAATTGACATCCCTGAAGTTACTAAAGTAATTAAGAAGAGAGTGATGGTAACTCCTCCAACTACAAGAAAAATTGTAATTCCAGAAGTTACTAAAACCTTTAAGAAAAGAGTGATGGTAACTCCTCCTTCTACAAGAGTTATCGAAATTCCTCAAAGAACTAAAGTTGTTAAAAGAACTATAATTACACCTCAAACTACAAGAGTTGTAGATATACCTGAAGTAACAAAAGTTATTAAGAAAAGAGTGATGGTAACTCCTCCAACTACAAAATTAATAAAAACAGACCCAGTTTATTCTACGATTAAGAAAACTGTATTAGTTAAAGATGCTTGGAAAGAAGATTTTAATGTAGATGCTAAATACAAAACCATCACTAAAGAAGTATTAATTTCTAAAGGAGGCTTAACAACATGGAAACCTGTTGATTGTGAATTAGTAACTTACAGCCCTTTACCAATTAACTGGAACTTAGGTAGCGCTACATTAACTCCTGCAGCGAAACGATTGATAAACGAAAGATTATTACCCGTTTTAAAAGATGGTGTTGCTGTAGAAATTGCTTCTCATACAGATTCTAGAGGTTCAAAAGCTAACAATCAAAATTTATCTGAAAGAAGAGCGCAAGCTGTTACTAGATACTTAATTTCTAAAGGAGTTAATGCTAGCCAATTAGTTGCTAAAGGATACGGAGAAAATAAATTAGTAAACCGTTGTGCTGATGGTGTTACATGTACTGAAAGAGAACATGCTGCAAACAGAAGAACAGAATTTAGAGTAATTGATCAAAAATAATTACTAATAGATTTTTTTTAACAAGAAATCTTATACTAAAAAAACCCGGAGTTTTCACTTCGGGTTTTTCTTTGTTTCAAATTTATTAATGGTAATTATTTACAATATTTTTGAAAAACGGAAAATAATATTCTGTCATATACATACCTCTCTTAATACCTAATTCTTTTCCAGAATGATTTACCATAACTATTGTTGGAAACGATTTTTGATGGTATTTTTTACTAAGTTTTGCATTGTCTTTTTTAGTTTTAGCATCAACCAAATCTTTATTTCTAGGAACATCTGCTTTATACAAAACTAAGTTTTTAGTAGCATACTTTGCAAATTTTTGAGTATGAAACAACTTTTTATCCAACACTTTACAAGGTCCACACCAATCTGAACCCGTAAAATAAATTAAAATTGGTTTGCCTTGTCTTTTAGAAATTTTTTGAGCTTTCTTATAGGAATGCACCCAGTTTAGTGTAGCAACCTCTTTAATAGACTCTTGAGCCACTGAAAATTGAATACCTAGAAAAAGAAAAATAGAAGTAATTAAAAAACGTTTCATTTTGCGTATATATTTATTGTCAAAAGTAACAAAAATAATACCAAAGAAAAAAATACATGTTTTAATAGTGACTTTATAAATAAAAATGTGTCCTATTAACGAGAAAAAACTTGAAAAAGTTTTCTAACAGAAATCAAAAAAAAAAACCGATGCTTTAGTATCGGTTTTTATTTTTAATAACGGTCTCTAAAATTATTTTTAATGTATTTATATCATCATTCAAAAAAACCGTTTTAATTTCTAAAAAAGAAATATTTTCAATTTTATCTGATAGTCTCATATAATCTTTTTCTGTAGTTACAAGTGTTTTTTTAGACGATGATATATTTTTAAAATCCGATTTTATTTTACGAATATCAGCATCTGAAAAATGATGATGATCAGGGTATTTTATATGTTTAACATTTATTTTTTTATCATTAAAAAACGTTAATAACGGAGTTGGATTTGCAATTCCTGTTATTAAGAGCACCTCGTAATCAATTAAATCATCTACTTTTATTTGCTGACTTCCTTTTAATTTATCAGCATAAAAAATCGTTGTAAAAAAGATATTTTGATTTGGATTTGGGTGTATTTTATCAATTATTTTTTCTTGATTTTTTTTAGATAAATTTTCAGGGCATTTAGTTACAATAATTGTATTAGCTCTTCTTGCTCCTCTCCTACTTTCTCTTAAATTTCCTGTAGGCAGTACATAATCATCGGTAAATAAATCATTGTATTTGGTAAGCAATATATTGTACGACGCTTTTACTTTTCTGTGCTGAAAAGCATCATCTAACAAAATTATTTCTGGCGGATTTTCTAGTTTTAATAAGGCTTTAATTCCTTCAGCTCTATTTTCATCAACAGCTACATAAATATCATTAAATTTAGTAACATATTGTAACGGTTCATCGCCTACATCATTTACAGCATGATTTTTATCAACCAAAATAAATCCTTTGGTTTTTCTTTTATAGCCTCTACTTAAAACCGCAACTCGTTTTTTATCTTTTAATAGACGGATTAAATACTCAATTTGTGGTGTTTTTCCTGTACCTCCAACCGATAAGTTCCCTACACAAACAATAGGAATATCGAATTTTGTAGATTTTAAGATGCCTTTATCAAACAAAAAATTTCGGATACTCGTAATTCCATCGTACAAAATAGCAAACGGAAATAATAAAAATCTAAGTAGTTTCATTACTACGAAAGTAAATAAAAATGTTAACTTTGATTCTCAATACCATTTTCTTTTTTTAATTGAAGATGTTGTATCAAACTAATATTTAATTCCGTTTTAAATGACAATAAAAGATATTACCCGTTATATTGAAGAATTAGCACCTTTACAATATGCCGAAGATTTTGATAATGTTGGCTTATTAGTTGGCAATTACAATACGAAAGTGAGTAACATTTTGGTTACTTTAGATACTTTAGAAGACACTGTAGATGAAGCTATTGCTAAAAACTGCAACTTGATTGTGAGTTTTCATCCAATTATTTTTAGTGGATTAAAAAAATTAAATGGCAACAATTATGTAGAAAGAGTTGTGCTAAAAGCTATTAAAAATGACATTGCAATTTATGCAACTCACACCGCTTTAGACAATACTCATTTAGGCGTTTCGGCTAAAATATGCGAAGTTTTAGGCTTGCAAAACACCAAAGTATTAATTCCTAAAAAAGGTGTGATAAAAAAACTGACTACCTACATTCCTATCGATTCTTTAAATAAAGTAAGAACCGCTCTTTTTAAAGCGGGCGCTGGTAATATTGGTAATTATGATGCGTGTAGCTTTATCGTAAACGGACAAGGAACGTACAGAGGAAATGAAAACTCGAACCCTGTTTTGGGGACAAAAGGTGAGTTTCATACCGAAAAAGAGACCTTTTTAAGTGTCATTTTTGAAAATAAAAATGAAAAAGCAATTTTAAAAGCTTTACACAAATATCATCCGTATGAAGAAATTGCGTACGATGTTGTTACCACAGATAATATTCATCAAAATATTGGTATGGGAATGGTTGGAGAACTCAAAAATTCTATGGATGAAACTTCGTTTTTAAGCTATCTGAAGAAAACGATGAGCGCAAACTGCATTAGACATTCTGCTTTTACTGGTAAATCAATAAAAAAAGTAGCTGTTTTAGGCGGTTCAGGTAGTTTTGCTATTCAAAACGCAATCAACTTGAATTCAGACATTTACATAAGTGCAGATTTTAAATATCACGATTTTTTTAAAGCTGAAAACAAGATTTTATTGGCAGATATAGGTCATTATGAAAGTGAGCAGTTTACAAAAAACTTATTAGTAGAGTATCTTACAAAAAAATTCACTAATTTTGCAGTCATTTTATCAGAAAAAAGTACAAATCCAATTTATTATTTATAACAATGGCAAAGAAGAAAGAAGTATCAGTAGAAGAAAAACTAAGAGCATTGTATGACTTACAATTAATTGATTCTAGAATAGATGAAATTAGAAACGTTAGAGGAGAATTACCTTTAGAAGTTGAAGATTTAGAAGACGAAATTACTGGTTTAAACAATAGACTTTCTAATTTAGCAGAAGACGTAACCAACTTAGAGACAGATATCAATAATAAAAAATTAGCTATTGAAGAGTCTAAATCGTTAATGAAAAAATACGAAGAGCAACAAAAGAAAGTTAGAAATAATAGAGAGTTTGATTCTTTGTCTAAAGAAATGGAATTTCAAGAATTAGAAATTGAATTATCAGAAAAAAGAATCAAAGAATTTTATGCAAAAATTGAGCATAAAAAAGAAGTGATTGCTACTGCTCAAGAAAAACTTGACAAACTAAATACGCATTTAGGTCATAAAAAATCTGAATTAGATGCTATTTTACAAGAAACAGAAAAAGAAGAAAAATTATTACAAGAAAAATCAGAAGAATATTCTCAATCTATCGATGCTCATTTATTAAAAGCATACACTAGAATTAGAAACAAAGTAAAAAATGGTTTAGCAGTAGTATCTATAGACAAAGGAGCTGCAGGAGGCTCGTTTTTTACCATACCACCACAAGTTCAATTAGAAATAGCAAACAGAAAGAAAATTACTATTGATGAATATAGTGGTCGTATTTTAGTTGATGCTGCTTTAGCTGCCGAAGAAAAAGAAAAAATTGATAACTTATTTTAATCGATTTTTATAAATAGATATAAAAAAAACCGAAGCTTTCGCTTCGGTTTTTTTTATGATATATACTTTT
>CAMZMA010000247.1 GCA_947311815.1 uncultured Flavobacteriaceae bacterium | reverse complement strand
GTATCGGTTGCAGGTAATCAAAAAGAAAATATGAGAATTTCTACTCAAAAATTAGCAGCTACGGTATATATTGTAAAAGTAAAAACCAACGAAGCTGTTTTTTCTAAAAAAATATTGATTACAAAATAAGAAATTAAAAATTCTTGAAGCAGATAATAATAATAAAGATAAAAAAAATAATTTTTACAATTGTTTTAACAGCATTTACCTTTGTAGTGAATGCGCAAGTGGGTATTGGTACAACATCACCAGACGCATCCGCTCAATTAGATGTTGTAGCTACCAATAAAGGTTTTTTACCTCCAAGAGTATCTGATGTAACTGCTGTGGCAAATCCTGTTGCAGGTTTGTTGGTGTATGATCAATCTTATAACTGTATGCGATATTATAATGGTTCAATTTGGTCTTTGTGTTTGGGAGATACTACAGGTCAAGTAGTAACATCTACATCTTGTGGAGGTAAAATTTGGATGGATAGAAACCTAGGAGCTTCACAAGTAGCAACAAGTTTAACAGATGCAGCATCTTATGGAGGTCTCTATCAATGGGGGCGTGCTGCCGACGGGCATGAAAGCCGTACTAGTTTAGCTTATGATGGTGCTGCTAGTGGTTATGCTACAACACCAACTCCTAATGGAGGTAATGCATGGGATGGGAAATTTATAACAACTGCTAATGATACTACCGATTGGTTAAGTACTCCTGATTCTTTATTGTGGCAAGGTGTAAATGGAGCTAATAATCCATGTCCGAGTGGTTACCGATTACCAACACAAGCTGAATTTAATTGCGAATTAAATAGTTGGACTTCACAAGATCGAAATGGAGGATTTACTTCTCCCTTAAAAATACCAGCCGCTGGTTTGAGAAGATCTTCCAATAATGTTTTTTCATCAGTGGGGGCTGATGCGCATTTATCGAGTTCTACTATAATTGGAACTTCTGCTGTCCGTCTTTGGTTGACTAACGTTAACGCGCCTTTAGGGGTTCCTGGTTGGAGAAATGCTGCTGCTCGATCGGTTCGTTGTATTAAAGATTAGAGTTTATTTACCGATATTTTTTTGCAATTTTTTAAAAAACTTCGAGAACCTGTCTACCGACAAAGGCAGGTTCGTGGCTTTTATAAAAAGTATGAGTTTGCCCTGTAACAAGCCACAATATCTTAGTTGGGTCTTAAAAAAACTTCTTATCTTTACCGATTAAACAGAAAATAGATATACCAATGGATTACGGAAGAGAGTTCGAAAAATACGCAACCAAACACCACGGAATAAGCAGTACTTATTTTGGTAAAATTACCAGTAGTTTAACGCCATATATTATGGAAGAGCGCCAAATGAACATCACACAAATGGATGTTTTTTCGCGTTTAATGATGGATAGAATTATCTTTTTAGGAACAGGAATTAACGATCAAGTAGCAAATATTATACAAGCGCAATTGTTGTTTTTAGAAAGTGTAGATGCCAATAAAGACATATCAATTTACATCAATTCACCAGGAGGAGGCGTATATGCAGGTTTAGGAATTTACGACACCATGCAATTTATAAAGCCAGATGTAGCAACCATTTGTACAGGTATGGCAGCATCTATGGGGGCAGTATTAATGTGTGCAGGTGCCAAAGGAAAACGTTCTGCATTACCACACTCTAGAGTTATGATTCATCAACCTTTAGGTGGTGCACAAGGGCAAGCATCTGATATTGAAATTACAACACGCGAAATTTTAAAATTAAAAGATGAGTTGTATCAAATCATAGCAAAACATTCTGGTCAAACTTTTGATAAAGTGCATGCCGATTCTGATAGAGATTATTGGATGAAAGCAGACGAAGCAAAAGCTTACGGAATGATAGATGAAATTTTAGTAAGAAAGTAATTTTTACGTCATTGTGAAACAAGTGAAGCAATCTCATTTTTAAAAGAGGACAACCAATGTCAAAAGAACAAAATTTACAATGTTCGTTCTGCGGACGAAAAAAACCAGAAACCGATTTATTAATCGCTGGTATAGACGCACATATTTGCGATAAATGTATCGAGCAAGCGCACGGTATTGTAGAAGAAGAAGTATTAGAAGCTCAAACAAATGATCTGTCAAAAGATTTAATCCTTAAAAAACCCATGGAAATTAAAGGGTTTTTAGATGAGTATATTATCGGACAAACTCAAACCAAAAAATCAATGTCGGTTGCTGTGTACAATCACTATAAAAGATTGTTGCAAACCAAAGACGATGATGATGTAGAAATAGAAAAAAGTAACATCGTTTTGGTAGGAGAAACAGGTACAGGAAAAACCTTGGTAGCCCGTACCATTGCTAAAATGTTAAACGTACCATTTTCTATTGTAGATGCTACCGTGTTAACTCAAGCAGGTTATGTTGGCGAAGATGTAGAAAGTATTTTAACAAGATTGTTGCAAGCAGCAGATTATGATGTAACCAAAGCAGAAAGAGGAATCGTTTTTATTGATGAAATTGATAAAATTGCCCGCAAAGGAGACAATCCATCAATTACGAGAGATGTTTCTGGCGAAGGTGTGCAACAAGCATTACTAAAATTATTAGAAGGTACCGTAGTAAATGTTGCGCCAAAAGGCGGACGAAAACATCCAGATCAAAAATTTATTGAAGTAAATACACAAGATATTTTATTTATTGCAGGAGGCGCTTTTTCAGGTATCGATAGAATTATCAGCAAAAGATTAAACATGCAAGCCGTTGGTTTCGGAGCTTCTTTAGACGAAGATAAAGTTGATGAAGAAAATTTATTGCAATATATTATACCATCCGACTTAAAATCTTTCGGATTAATACCCGAAATTATTGGGCGTTTACCTGTGTTAAGTTATATGAATCCGTTAGATGCTAAAACCTTACGAGCTATTTTAACAGAGCCAAAAAATTCTATAATAAAACAATATGAAAAATTATTTGCTATGGATGGAATTGAATTTTCAATGACAGAAGAAGCATATAAATACATTGTAGATAAAGCAATAGAATATAAATTAGGCGCAAGAGGATTACGATCGTTATGTGAAGCTATTTTAACCGATGCGATGTTTGAATTACCAAGTTCTGACGAAACTAAATTGATTGTAACCCAAGAGTACGCAGAAGCAAAATTGACCAAAACAGCGCTTAAAAAACTAAAAGCAGTATCTTAAAAAATTTCAAACCTGTCAGGTATGAAATAACAGGCTATATAATAAATAATGATAACCAAACAAACCATAGATCAAGTTTTTGAAACCGCCAGAGTAGAGGAGGTAATTGGTGAGTTTGTGCAACTAAAAAAAGCAGGAAGTAACTTTAAAGGACTCAGTCCGTTTACCGACGAACGTACGCCGTCTTTTATGGTGTCGCCAGTAAAACAAATCTGGAAAGATTTTAGTACAGGAAAAGGCGGTAATGCCATTTCTTTTTTGATGGAACATGAGCATTATTCGTATCCAGAAGCCATTCGTTATTTAGCCAGAAAATACAATATCGAGATTGAAGAAACAGAGCAATCTGATGAAGAAAAACAACAACTTAACGAGCGAGAAAGTATGTTTTTGGTGTCAAAATTTGCCAAAGATTATTTTCATGATTTAATGCTGAATACCCAACAAGGTAAAGCCATCGGATTGTCGTATTTTAAAGAGCGTGGTTTTAGAGAAGAAACCATTAAAAAATTCGAATTAGGGTATGCCAAAGATGAGTGGAGTAATTTTACAGATGCCGCTTTAAAAAAAGGCTATGAATTAAAATATTTAGCATCTACAGGATTAACCATTGTAAAAGAGAAAAAGCAATTCGACCGATTTAAAGGACGTGTTTTGTTTCCTATTCATAGTATGTCTGGACGTATTTTGGGTTTTGGCGGACGTATTTTAACCAATGATAAAAAAGCAGCAAAGTACTTAAATTCGCCCGAAAGTGATATTTACCATAAAAGTAAAATTCTCTACGGAATTTATCACGCAAAAAAAGAAATTGCCAAACAAGACAACTGTTTTTTGGTTGAAGGATATACAGATGTTATTTCTTTTCATCAATCAGGCATCGAAAATGTAGTGGCATCTTCAGGTACTGCTTTAACACCCGATCAAATACGATTGGTTAGGCGATTAACACAAAATATTACCGTACTTTTTGATGGTGATGCTGCAGGAATTAGAGCCTCAATACGCGGAATTGATTTGATTTTAGAACAAGGAATGAATGTAAAAGTGGTGTCTTTTCCTGAAGGCGAAGACCCAGATAGTTTTGCAAAATCGCATTCTGATAGTGAGTTGAAAGAGTATTTAGCTAAAAACGCTCAAGATTTCATCAATTTTAAAGTATCCTTATTATTAAAAGACACCAAGAATGACCCTGTAAAAAAAGCAGGATTAATTAGAGATATTGTCACTAGTATTTCTAAAATTCCTGATAGCATTCAAAGAGAAGTGTATATACAAGAGTGCGCTCGAATTATGGAAATTTCTGAACGTGTGTTGTTTAGTGAATTGGCACAATTACTAAAAAAAGATCAAAAAGAAGCGACAAAACATCAGCAAAAAACACCTTCTTTGTCGGTTGTAAAAGATGATGTTGCAGCTTTACCTAAAGTAAATTCGTTAGAGATTTTAGAAAAAGAAATTATCAGAATTTTATTGTTGTACGGTAATGAAGAGGTAGATTTTGTAGATTGGATAGAGAAAGAAGATGAAAATGGAAAAATTATTTTAGAAAAAGAAATTTACACCCATCAAGTTGCTAAAGAGCTGTATTTGAATTTGCAAGAAGATGAGATGGAATTTGCCAATGAGACTTTTAAAAAAATCTATTTCGAGTTGATTCATCAATTAAATCAAAACGAAAAGATTATGATAGAACAGTTGGTGCATCATGTAGATAAAGAAATAGCCAATGAAGTTACAGGTATTTTAATGGACGAAGAAAAATACAGTTTAAGTAGATGGGAAAGCAAAGAGATTTTTGTAAGTACTACCGAAAAAATTTTACCAAAATTGGTGTCTGATGCCATCTTAAATCTAAGAAGAGTACTGATTGAACACAAAATAAACGGAATACTTACGGATATAAAAATCCACAATGCAATTCCTGATTTAGAAGAAATTAATAATTATACAGGGTTAAAAACACGCCTTTTCGATAAGTTAAATAGAGTAGTTTAACTGTGTCTTTCCGTAGTTTTTGTGATTTGGGTGTTTTCACCCTTTTTTAATATAAAATAAAAAAGGTATCTTTGGTGTAAGAAAAAGAATACCGACTATGAAAAAGTTATTAGCCATTTTAAAAGTAATTCAACTCCTACTAATTTTACCGTTTTCAATATCTAATGGATCTAAAAAAAGATCGTATAGAAAAATTAAGCACTTAATGATAAGAGCTCATTTACTTTAGATGTTGAGGAATTTTACAGATAGGAATCGGCAACATTTTATGTTGATTGATGCTGTTTAAACGTGTGTAAATTTTATACACTTCTTGTTTTCGCCCGCTAAAATCAAGTACACCTTTACCTGCATCTTGCATTTTCATTGCCCATTCTAACTCGTCATAAGACGCACCTATTTGATCTTCGTCTGTTCTACTATCGCCAAATAAACCATCGGTTGGTTGTGCTTTTTGTATGCTAGTAATCACCTGTAAGTAATTAGCTAATTGGTACACTTCAGACTTCATTAAATCTGCAATCGGACTTAAATCAACACCGCCATCGCCATATTTTGTGTAAAAACCAACGCCAAAATCCTCTACTTTATTTCCGGTGCCTGCAACCAAGCAACCATTTGCTTGACCGATAGCGTATAAAGTGGTCATTCTCAATCTTGCTCGAGAATTTGCCATAGCTAAATGGTGCTTCTCGATATCAAAAGGCATTTTTTCTTCAAAAACGGAGAAGGTTTTCGTCAAATCAATATCAAAAGATTCAACATTATCAAAGCGTTTTTTTAAATCAGAAATATGATTCATTGCTCTGCTATATTCTGCTTTTGTTTGGCGAATTGGCATGCTGACTAAAACAGTTTTCTTTCCTGTCATTGCACAAAGGGTAGAGGTTAATGCAGAATCAACTCCCCCCGATATGCCAATGATAAATCCTTTTGTCCCAGCTTTAGAGCAATAATTATCTAACCAAGAAATGATATGATGTGCAATCTTTTTTGCATCAAAATTATTCTTGTTTATTCTTTCG